>JAJDES010000431.1 GCA_029259675.1 Planctomycetota bacterium | reverse complement strand
TGGCCTCGTGGGCGCCGCACCCCAACCCTCCGCCGTTGGTCTTCCCGCCCCTGTGCCTTTCGCCCCTCATCGGCGCACAGGAGCCGACCTCAGTCGAAACAACGGCCGCGAACTTGCTCGGCCCCAACCCGAACTTCCAAGGCTTCGCCGCCGGCGGAGTGCCCCCGGGCGGCCTGGCTTCGCGCGAGCAGAACTCATTCTTCTTGGGCCCCTCGGCTCCGAAGATGCAGATCACGTCCTGCTTGCCCTATCAGATCCGTCAGCAAGTCGGTTACTTCATGTATGTCTGCGACCGTGTTCGCGGCGAAGTGGTGGTGATCAACAGCAATCGCTTCACCGTCATTGAGCGCATTCCGCTGCCCGACCCGACCTCCCTGGCGATGTCTCCCAACCTGGACTTCCTGGGCGTCACCAACCAGGCCTCCGGATCGGTGTCCTTCATTGACATCAACCCGTCATCGGCCAACTTCCACCAGGTGATCAAGACCACCAAGGTGGGCAAGGGACCGCGCGGAATCGCTTGGAACCCCGGCAACGAAGACATCTTCGTTTGCAACGAAACGGACAACACGGTTTCAGTGATCTCGGCCTTTAGCCTCAACTTGCGCAAGACCCTGGCCAACCAACTGAACCGGCCCTTCGACGTGGTCATCACCCAGCGTCAAAATGGCTTCGGCTTCAGCCGCAACGTTTACTTCGCGTTCATTCTCAACCGCGATGGAACCGTTGCTCTGTTCGAGTCCGGACCCAACGGCCTGAATGGCTGGGGCTTCGACGAGATCATCGGTGTGGCCACCTTTGAGTTCCAGAACCCGAAGGCCATCGTGCTGGATCCGATCAACCTTCAAGGTGGTTGTTGGGTCGTTCACGAGAACCAGCTCGACCCCTTTACCGGTCAGCCGATCGGCAACTTGGGTCAACCCGCTGTCTCCAACTTGTTCCTGGAGAGTGCTGCCACCGGGCAACAATCCCTGAATAACAGTAGTACCCAGGCCCCCTTCCTGAGGGATATCGAATTCGCGATTCAAACATCGATCGGTCCCGAGCAAATTACGGGTATTGCCATCGATATCGCTTTCGACAACCTGATGAACTTCAGTGGTTTGCCCAATACGAACTCCACCTTTAGTGCGGGTTCGCCGGTGCAGGCCAATGGCAAGAGTCAAGTTCGGGGCGTCAACAACGTCAACGAAGCTTCCTACATGTTCCTGGCTGTTCCGAACTCGAATCAGGGCGGCGGGGTTGTGGATGTGATCCGCATGGATACGGGCTTCCTGCGCCTCGATACGGATCCCTTCGAGACTGGAACTCAATCGATTCCGGTTCCCGGAGTGTCGATCCTGATGGACTACTTCAGGCAGTAGGCCTGGCACCAAGACTTGCAGGTGCGCGCAGCAAACTGTGCGCAGAGCAGGCACTGGTGAGAACATGCGGCGGCGCGAGTTCCAATCGGAATTCGCGCCGCCGCTTCCATTTCCAAGGCGATTTGGCCTCAAGCCGCCGGCGCCCCCGGCGGAAGCCGGCTGGGACTGCAACGGATCCAGTGTTCGGGACTGAGTTCTCGGGTGATAGGGCGTGACTGGCGGCCTTCAGAACGGGAAACTCCTGCGCCAAGCAAATCTCTCTCCCGTGCAACGGTGCGCCGTCATCGGCCTCGCCTCGCCACGCTTCCAATGTGGGGCCGTCCAGACCGCAGTATTGAAGCGCCCGTGCTCGGGAGCGAGTGCGGCTTCGAATTTCGAATTCCCTTCGCAGCATGCCCGATCCCCAAGAAGTGCGCTCCATGTTCGGCCGCATCGCCGGACGCTACGACTTGCTCAACCGAGTGCTCTCGGTTGGGATTGACAAGCGTTGGCGCCGTGCAGCTGTGCGCAAATTGGAGCCTTTGGAGGGCTTGCAAGTCGTCGATGTTTGCTGCGGAACGGGGGACTTGAGTTTGGAACTGAGCGCCGGCGGAGCGCAGGTCCTCGGCGTGGACTTCACCCCTGAGATGCTGCAGCGTACGGCGGGCAAGCTTCCGCGCCGCGGCGACAAGCCGCTTTTTGCGCGCGGTGACGCCATGTGTTTGCCGCTGCAATCCCGCTCGGCCGACGCGGCCAGCATCGCCTTCGGTATTCGCAATGTGGCCGACCGCGTGGGTGGCTTGAGGGAGCTTTACCGGATCGTTAAGCCGGGTGGGAAGCTGCTCGTGCTCGAGTTCACATGCCCTCCCGGTCCGATCCTCGGGCGCTTGTATCGCACCTACTTCACGCGCATTTTGCCGTTGATTGGGCGCACGATTTCCGGCGATGGGGGGGCCTACGAATACTTACCTCGAACGGTCCTCGCTTGGCCGGAGCCGGAAGCGTTCCAACGTGAAATGGAATCCGTCGGCTTTGCAGATTGCGGGCATCAACGCTTGACCCGCGGCATCGCTTGCCTGCACTGGGGCCGAGTACCGGCAAGCGAAGGCATGCCAAAGGGCGGCCTGTAAGCATGGCCCCCAAGAGCAAACGCGGGTCCAAGCGAGCTTCGAATGAGGAATTCGAAGAGGAGTGGATAGACGAGGAAGAAGAGGATTGGGAAGAAGAATGGGATCCAGAAGACGCTGAGGAAGAGGATTGGGATCCCGCGCCCAAATCGATCCCCAAGCGCCGCAAAAAGAAGAAGGCCTCCGATGCTCCCGCGCTGGATCCACGCGTGCCGGCGATTGCGGCACTTGCGTTGGTTCCCCTGTTTGCCGCCTACGAGTGGGGACTGTTCGAATCCGGAGGGGCCCCGCGCAATTACACCGAACGCCTGTTGAGCGCTATTCTTCGGCCCGCAGGCGAATACGAAGCTCCCTTGCGTTGCGCTCTGTTGGCCGCCTTGGCCTGCGGCGCATGGATTTGGGCTCGGCGCGGAGGGGGCCGACCTGCGCCGGCGTTGCTGCGCACGCTTTTTGAGGGGTTGGCCGCGGCCATGCTCCTAGGGCCGTTGATGCTTTGGACCCTGGCGCTTTTTTCATCCCACGTCGGTGTATTGGACTTGCCGGACGGTCCGCCAGACAGGTTGCCGGGATTGGTTGGAACCGCGCTGCTCTTTGGTTCCGCTGCCTGGGAGGAGCTTCTCTTTCGAGTTTGCGTCTACAGCCTGTTGTACCTGTGGGCCGGTCGCGTGCTCGCCTTCCTCGGGCTGGGAGAAGTTGCGTGCACATGGTGCGCCGAAGCGGTGGGTCTTTTTGGTTCCGCATTTTTCTTTGCGGTATTCCACCTGAACATGTCGGGCGCGGGTTGGGAGATGCAGGGCGAGGCTTTTGCCATGGATCGCTTTCTGTGGCGCTTCCTCGCGGGCGCCATGCTCGGCGCTCTCTATCGCTGGAGAGGTGTGGGCGTTTCCGCCTGGGCACATGGGGCCTTCAATGTGGCCATGACCTTGGGCGCCGGCCCGGGCGTGTTCGGCTTGGCCTGCCTGTGGCCCGCAAGTGTCGTCTTGCACGGGTAAGGCAGCTCCAGTTGGGCAGTTCGCAATTTTGTCGCTCGCATTCGCCCCGCAGGACAATTCGCGAATGAGAACCGCGAGTGCGGAGAATTTCCATGCCCGTGGGCATGCCGCCGAACTGCCGCATGATTGAGAGGAAGCGCAGATTGGCGCGTTCCGCCCTTTCTGTGGGCCCCGGCAGTCCGAATTGATCCAATTGGGCTCTGTTGTGGTGAGCTGAGGCTCCGCGCGAGCTAGCATCTTCACTCCGCCCGAGCGCGTTGGAATCCGCGCGCCGGGCCCATTGCCACAAGCCTTCCCATGAGTCGA
>JAJDES010000044.1 GCA_029259675.1 Planctomycetota bacterium | reverse complement strand
CCCGGGGGCGTGACGAAGGTTGGTCAATTGCGCAGTTTGGCCGCTCTCCATCCAACGACAGAAGAGTTGGACTTCATCGCCTTCGCGTGCGACGTAAAGCAAGCGCTTGCCGTCGGGCGACCAGCGTGGCGAGGAATCGTGACGCGTTCCGGTGGTAAGCGGCTGTGCGTCGCTGCCGTCAAAATTCACCATCCAAAGCGTAGAGAGCGCAGCGTCCGTCATCACGTCCATGGAATTGCGAACGTAAACGACTCTCTGGCCGTCGGGTGAAATGCGCGGATCGCTGACCCACTCAAGTTCGAAGACGTCACTGGGCGCGAAGAGCGCTTTGGAGGTCTCGACGGAGCTTGTTACCAGCGCGCAGAATAGAGTGAGCGATAAAGGGATTGCCGACATGGAGACTTTGGGGCTGATTTGGGTCAATACCGGTGGTGCAAGATGGGGGCCAGTTTAGCGCGCATCCAGGGGGAGGCGCTGAGGACTGTAAGGAGCCAGTACGCGATTGGGCCCGACGTGCCCCTTTCTCCCAGCTCCACTGGGTAGCGCGCCACGCTCGCCGACAGCAAACGAAAAAAATCCGAATTGGCGCAAGAGGATTGGGAATGAGCGGAGATTCCTAAGATGGGAGCACCGTTCCCGTTGCGAATCATGAATTCTCCGGCCGATCCGATCTCAGAAGCGCTGTTGCGACAGGTGTCGGGCTTGCGCGCCCTGGCGGCAAGCATGCTGGGCGACGAGCACTTGGCAGAGGATGTGGTGCAAGAGGCGTTCGTGGCAGCTTTGCAGAAGCCGCAATCATCCACAGGTACTGCCTTGGATCGAAAGGGCGATAGCTTTGGAGCTTGGTTGCGAGCGGCGACGCGCTTTCTCGCGCTTCGCAAGAGCCGTGGACGTTCGCGCAGGGAGCGCCGTGAAGAGCTGGCCGCTGTGCCCGATGGGCCAGAGTGCACGCTCGACTTTGTGCAGCGCGAAAGCCTGTTGCGCGATGTGGTGGATGCGATTCAGTCGCTGCCTGAGCACTTACGTTCCTGCGTTTTGCTGAGGTATTTCGAAGGCAAGCGGCCTCGCGCGATCGCGGAGCAATTGCAGGTACCGATTGCCACGGTGCATACGCGCTTGAATCGCGCATTGCAGCTTCTGCGACAAAAGCTCGAAGCGCAGCACGGTCAAGAAGCAACGTGGGCCTTCGGCTCCCTACTTGGTATTCAACGCAAAGAAGCAACTCTCGCAAAACCGGGTGTTGCCTTACCCGAGGTGGCTTGGATGGGCGCAAAGATAAAGTTGGTGGGCGTCGTTGCGGCGACGTTGGGGCTGGGCCTGTGGGTATGGAATGAAGCCTGGCTCCAGGGCGGTGCTTCTTCCGCGGCGGCTCCGTCCAAAGGAGTAACCGAGGAGACTTCCCCCGCAGAGATCGATCCGATTGAAACGGCCACATTCTCGCAAGTAGAGGGCGAGCGCAGCTCGGTACCCGTAGATGCGGCGAATCTGGAAGCCGAATTTGAATCAGAACCAGATCCGGTCCCCAAAGACTTGCCCCCGCACCATCCAGCCCCCGTCGGATTCCATGTGACGGGTATCGTGCTGGATCCCCACGGCAACCCGGTTCCGGACGCTGTTGTGTTCAGCAGTCCCATGGGTAGTTGGGTTGAGCCGATTAAGAGAACCGATGAACTTGGCGAGTTTGAGTTGGACGCCAAGTACGGTTGGGCTCATTTGAGTGCTCGCGCCGTCGGCTTTGGTCCATCAGCTCAACAAATATTGCGCAAGAATCCAGGCGATGAAGTGCGAATCGAGTTGCGGCTAACGGAAATTGGCTCTTCCCTGGCCGGACAAGTATGGGATTTGAACGGACAGCCTGCAGCCGGTGCGCGGGTTTACTTCGGGCCCACCAAATCCAATGCGAGTGCAGAGTTTGGAGCTTTTGTCACAGCCCAAAGCAGTGCTTCCGAAGTGGTGTTGACGGCCGACGAAAACGGCCGCTTTCGCTTCGTGGGGCTGCCCGTTGGAACTTATCGGGTGCAGGCTCAGCATGGAATCAGTGCTACATGGTCGCAGGAAGTGCACCTCAAGCGAGATCGGGAACAGTTGCTCGAAATCTTTCTGGAGAGCGGAGCCAGCGTCGAAGGGTGGATTGCGTCAGAAGGCGGAGAGCCGGCGAGCGGGGTCACCGTCGGTTTCGGCGGCATGGGGCAGTTTGAGAGTCGTTATGGACGTTCCGATGAAGACGGCTATTACAAGCTGCAAGGTCTGAACGTAGGTGAAATCGAACTGCACGCGAGTCGCGGGGGGCAAACCGGCGTGAGCGCTTTATTGCGAACGCAAATCGAGCAAGTGACGACTTGGAGTCCGGTTTTGCCGGCCGAAACAAGCTTGACTGGCATTGTCGTGCGACCCGACGGCTCGCCGCTTGTGGGCGCAAGTCTGCGAGTCACAACGATGGAGTGGAACGGCGTTTGGAGTCGTCACGAAAGAAGCGATGACAAGGGTGAGTTTCGAATCGCGGCTTGCCCGAACGAACCGCTCAATGTGCGCGTTTGGCCGCCCGGTTTTGATTTCCAATCGACGCCCGCTTCCGTCGCGCTCGAGAATGTACTGGCAGAAGATGGAAGGCTGGTTGTTGAGTTGGGAGATGAGCTTTTGCCGACGGCCACCTTGGAGGGGCGGGTGCTCGACTTCCGTGGCCTGGCGCCCCAAAGCATTCAGATCTACTGCAGCAAGGTGAGTGACAAGGGTCTGATATACGGCCAACCCCAAATGGCCAAGTACTTAGGCGGGGGTGCCTTCAGCCTTGGGCCGATGCCGCCCGGCAAGTACGCAGTTCGGGTTCAAGACGAAAGGATGGGATTCATCGAGCTTTGGAATGGAACGGTTTCAGAAAACAGTCAAGAGGACCTAGGTGAATTCCGATTGCCGCAGCCGGGGACTTTGCTCTTGAGCCTTGAAGGGCCCGAAACCGGTATTGAGGTATCGCTACAACTGCGCGAAAGGGAGCGGGAGTTTCCAATGCTATGGGAACACCCGGTTCTCGGGCCTGGACCCCATGCGATTGAATTGTGGCCGGGGAAATTGGCCGTTGCGTCGGGTCTTAGCGAGCCGGGAGCGTTCGAGGATTTTGAGATTCACTCGGGCCAAACCAGTGAAGTCACGCTGAAACTAAAATAAAGGCGGAACGCGTTCATCACGCCTTCCTATCGGGACGACGGATTCCTAGGGCAAGCGGTAGGTCGCTAATACAGGGAGGTGATCGGACAGGCCGCTTTGTTTCAGGATGCGCTCTTCTACCGGTTCCCACTTAGATGGAGCGAGTACGAAGTCAATGCGTCGATCGGGTGCCGTGCTCGGAAAGCTAGGTTGCCCGCCGATGCCCTGAAACTTTCCGTCAGACGCGAAGAGTTGCATCGATGGGTCGTGGGGCTCGGCATTGAAGTCGCCGGCCAAGAGCGCTGGTTGCCCGTCCAATTCCAAAAGGATTTCTCGGACTTGCTGCTCGTTGTTCACAAGGTCAAAGGAGTCGTTGCGAAGCGAAGCGGCGCGTATCCAGTCGCCTGCCAATTGCGTTTCGAACCAAAGGATGCGCCGATTGCCGGTTGGCGAATAGAAGGGAGTCGCTCCGCTCAATTGCGAGACATCCGCGTTGCGGATGGGCAAGCGCGAGAGAACTGCGTTGCCGGAGCGAATGCGATAAAAGGGGACACCGAAAGAGTAATTCTCCGCAAACAGCCAGAGCGGATAGTTCGCAAGTTGGGCGAGCTCAAGGACTTGATTGACTTGACAAGGTCCCGCCTCAAACACGACTTCCGAAAGGAAAACAAGGTCGGCGTCTGCATAGGTCAAGACCTCTGCGATTTGTTTCAGGCGTTCGCGTACTTCCTCGGGCGTGGCGAAGTCGATTCCGCCGTGGTGAAAATTGCACTTGGCGATATTCCACGTCAGAACGCTGACGGTCTGACCACCTCTAACCTCTTGGGTGGGGCCAAGGCTGCCACTGACCGGAACTTTCCAGCTCCCTGAAAGGCCGTTTTGAGTGAAGAGCAAGACGAGAATCAGCGCGGTTGCGCACAAGCTTAGGGCCAGCCACTTCAAGGCCCGACGCCAGGGCCACGATGGTTCAAAGCTATGCATGGTTCCGCGGGTGGGGCCCGGGTCCTGACTATGTTCTTGATCTGACATCGGCTTCGTAGCAAGAACGGAACTGCGGCCATGAGGGAAATTGGCCTAGGGGCAACATCAAGAGCTGACCCTTCCCAATCTACACTCCGTTGGGGCATGGCTGAATTGCACGGAAGCATCAGGTCGGCCTCTCGTGGACCCCGTTGGCCGAAGGGATCTTCGGCCGGCGCGCCGGCGCAATCCTAGGGCCGCGATTTTCGCGTGCTTGGGATGGGACCCTAGGGGGATTAGGCTCTTGCCATGGGCGCTGAACGGATTTTCTTGGGTTGGGACAAGCCGCTGGTTTCGGCTGCTGCAGGCTGGCTTTCAGAGAAGCACGGCACAGATATGTCGAGCCTGGTGATTGCGACACCGGGTGCTCGCGCAGGGCGTCGCTTGCTTGAGCAACTGGCGCGGCAGGCTGCGCCGAATTGGGCGCCGCCGCGCATCGTGACCCAAGGTCAATTGACCGACGAATTGGTCAGCTTGCCACTACCGGCAGCGAGTCGATTGGCCCGCACCTTGGCTTGGGAGCGAGCCATCAGTCAGTTATCAGGCGCGGAATGGAACGCGTTGACTCGCAACAATCGCGAAAGAGCTGCTGATGCGATGCCCATGGCCGAGCGCGTGCGGGCCTTGCATGGGGAGTTGGCTCCGGAAGGCCTCGGTTTCGCGCAACTGGCGAGCGAGGAGTCCTGCACGCCGCAGGAGGAAGCCGGTCGATGGCGAGCGCTCGAAAAGGCACAGGCCGGATATCGATCCATACTTGCGGAACTCGAGCTTTCCGATCCGCACGAAGCGCGCTTCCACGCTATCGATACGGGCGATTTCGACACACAAGTTGACGTGATTCTGGTCGGAGTCGCCGATGGGAACAAACTGCTTTGGCGCTTGCTTGAGAAATTGGGCGACCGAGTTACGGCGCTGATTGCCGCGCCGGACGGGGAAGCGGACGCTTTTGACGGATTTGGCGGATTGCAGCGCAAGGCTTGGTCCGACCGCTCCGTGCCGCTCACGCTGAAGGCGTGGCATGTGGTTCCCGGGCCCGCGGATCAAGCCGAGCAAGTCTGTCAGGTGCTGCGGCGATTGGAGCAACCACAATCAGCAGATGCCATAACGGTCGGCGTGGCCGATGGGGAAGTCTCACCTTTCCTAAGTCGCCGCTTGGGCCAAGAAGGTGTGGGCGTGCGCGACGCCGCCGGTACTCCTCTCGATCGTACGCGACCCGTGCAGTTGCTGAATTTGGTAGCGCGCTATCTCAAGGGCCTGCGCTTTGAAGCCTTCGCGGCTCTAGTGCGCCATCCGGATCTCGGGCAGCTTTGGCTGCGCAATGCATCCCTCTTTCCCGAGCGCGACCCAGCCTTGGTGCTCGACGACTATCAGCGCGCGCACTTGCCCGCAAAGGCCGATGGAGATTGGCTCTCAACGAAACCCGCTCCGGCGGAGATTGAGAATGTGCATGCAAGCCTGTTGGCTGTATGCGGTGAGTTGGTTAGTGCCAAACAGCGGCCCCTGGGTGCTTGGGCGGCTCCATTGCGCGAGTTCCTCACCGCAGTCTACGGCGAACAAGAACTGGACCCCGATGTCGAGCATGAGCGGGTGCTCATGGAGGCCCTGGGTGCGATTGGGACATTCTTGAGCGAATTGGAGGCACTGCCGAAGGGGTTGGGTCCCAAAGAACTGAGTGCGTCTCGAGCTCTCGACTTTTTGTTACGCAGTTTGCGCGGCCAGGCGTTGCCCCCATCCCAAGCTTCCGCGGCGCGAATCGAGCTGTTGGGTTGGTTGGAGCTTGCGCTGGATGATGCGCCCATCTTGATCGTTACGGGTTTCAATGAAGGGCGCGTGCCGCAATCGATAGACAGCGACCCCTTCCTCCCGGA
>JAJDES010000430.1 GCA_029259675.1 Planctomycetota bacterium | reverse complement strand
GCTCGCAGTCAGCGTGCGGGCCATGGGCCCGCGAAAGTTCGCCCCCAGCCAGGGGCTGTTGGACTGCCCAAGTCGATAAGCTCCAGCCCCCAACGGTTCATCAGTCCCAGCTTCCCCATCTAAGATTCCCGCCTTGAGTTCCCAAAAAGCGACCGAAGCAGCGAGTTCCGGCGGCGCCCAAGTCGGGACCGAAGCTTCCCCTGTCCGGACCCCGGGCGCGACGGGCGGGGCTGCGGTTGGAGCCAGCGTGGGCTTTGTCCTGGGATTGGTCGACAGCTTGATGGTGGCGCGCCACGCAGGTCCCTCCGATCCGCTCGAAATGTTGGGCTGCATCGCGGCCGGGATTGCGGTTTACGTGCTGGGGGGGGCGCTGATTTTCGCGCCGCTGGGGTTCGTGCTCGGGCGCTTGGGACTGGGCTTGCGAAGCCTGTGGAGCTTGTCGCTTGGGCTGGCCCTATTTGCCGAAATTTACTGGGTAAGCCGGCCTTTCGTTTTTCCGGGTTACTCGTCGGTTTCGCTGGAGCGCATGGCCGCCACCTTGGTCATGGCCCTTCTGGCATTGGCGCTCGGCTGGTTGTTGGCGGCCGTACCTGCGCGCATTGCGCGCAGTCAGTCGCGGGTCATGCTGCTGCTGCTTTCGGTCTTGGTGCTCGGAGGATGCGGCTATCTGGTTCTGGACGGCCGCCGCGCCCACGACGCGCGATTGGGAGCGCGCAACGATCGCAACGCCGACTTGCCCAATGTGCTCTTGGTCGTCGTGGATGCTCTGCGTTCGGACGTACTCGGGGCCTATGGCAACACGCAAGTGCAAACACCGGTGATCGACACCCTGGCTGAGAACGGCGTGCTGTTTGAAAACTGCCTGGCCCAGGCGCCGTTCACGTGGTCGAGTTTCGGTTCCATCCTGACCGGCAAGTACCCGCGCCGACACGGACTGCTCAAGCTCAAGACGGGCATGCGTTTGAAGCGCGATTTCAATGTGACCTTGCCGGTGCACCTCAAGTCGGCGCGCATTGCCGGACAAGATGGAGAAGAGGGGGAGCTCGTTTTTGACGATTTCGCCACCGCCGCCTTCATGACCGGCACCATGACCAACGACAGCGGGTTGTTGCAGGGCTTCGACTTGTACTGCGAAACCTTGGTGGGGCACGAGACGGTCTATGTCGCCAGTCATTGGTCCGCCTTTCGCTCCGATTTACTGGCGTTTCAGATCAAGAACAAGCTGACCCAGCGGTTGGATTACAACAAGGCGGTCACGACGGCCATCGACTGGTTTGAGGGTGAGGCGGAAAGGCGCCGTTTTGCGGGCATGGTGCATTTGTACTCAACCCACACGCCCTACGATCCCCAAGAGGAGTTTCGGGGAAGGTACGTCGATCCGAATTACGACGGGCCCGTGGACGCTTTTTACGCCGTACACCGCATCGGAATAGAGAGCGGCGAAATCGTTCCAACCGTGCAGGACGAGCAACAGATCCGCGACCTTTACTACGGTGGCACGACCCAGGCCGACCACGCCATTGGGCTGCTGCTCGACGAACTCGAAGAGCGCGGGGTTCTGGACGACACGCTTGTGATTGTTACTTCGGATCACGGCGAAGAACTGGGCGAGCACGGCAAGTGGGAGCACAATTGGATGTATCAAACCAATTTGCGTATCCCCTTGATCATGAGTTGGCCCAAGGGCTTACCCAGGGGCAAGCGAGTTGGGGCGCTGGTTGAGATGGTCGACATCCTGCCGACGATTTGCGACCTACTGGGACTCGAGCTGCCGGCCATGCCCGCCGATCCGGGCTGGGGCGATGATTTGTCGCCGGAAGAGTTGGCGGCCTACTACGCCATTGACGGCAAGAGCTTGATGCCGCTCGTGCGCGATGAGGCGCCGTCCCTGCGCGAGTTCAGCTTTGCGGAGAACGGGGTCTACCTTTCGATTCAAGACACCGATTGGAAGTTGATCGTGACCCACGATTGCGTCGGCTTGGATCCGCGCGATCCCGAAGGATGGCCCACGGATCACAAGGCTCCGCGTTTGTTTGACCTTCAAAATGACCCAGGCGAGTTCAACAATCTCTTTGGGGAGCGACCGCAGGAGGCGCAGCGTTTGCTCACGGCCCTGCACGAATGGAACTCCAAACTGCCGATTCCCTTGACCGATGTGGTCCAGTCCCATCGCGACGCGGAGCACGAGGAAAATCTCAGCAATTTGGGTTATCTGGAGGGCTTTGATCAGGGTGAAGACGAGCCTGAAGAGGATGAAGATCAGTGAAGGTCGACTCCGCTTCCGCGAGCGAGGCCGATGAACTTTGCTTGATCGCCAACGCGCGTTTGCCCTCGCAGCGCGCGCAGTCGTTGCAGGTCGTGCAAGTTGCGGGAGCGTTTCAACGGGCGGGCACCCAAACAACTTTGCTGCACGCGCGGCGCGTACCGACCCCGAGTTTGCCGGCCGGTCAGGACTTGTTCGACTACTATGGAGTTCGAGCCCAATCCAAGCCTGCAGTGCGCGCTTTGCCCTGCATCGATTGGATCGATCGCATGCCCACGCGCTTCCAATTTGTGCCGGCCCGTATCCAAGAGCTTAGTTTTGCGCATCAGGCGGCAAAGACCATTGCGCGGGAGTATCCCAGGGCGATCGTGCTCAGTCGCGAAGCCGAAACGGCGCGCAGTTTGGTGCGCGCCGGACACAACCGCGTCTTCCTGGAAGTGCATCGCGTGCCCGGTGGAGCGACCCGGCGCCGCTGGCTGCTTGAAGCCGCAGCCGGTGCGCGGGGTGTGTTGGCTATCTCAGGCGGAGTTCGCGATGACTTGGTCGATCTCGGCGTAGATGCTGAAAGTATCCAGGTTGAACACGATGGTTTCGAAGCTGGGCGCTTCGAGGGCTTACCAACCAAGGGCCAGGCCCGCGAGCAGCTTGGGCTGGAGTCGACTGGAATCCTCGCTGTTTACACCGGTGGCTTGATGGATTGGAAAGGCGTGGATCTATTGGTCGAGGCCGCGAGCGCCCTGCCCCAGGTGCACATCGTCATCGCCGGTGGAACTGATGGGGATGTGGCCCGGCTGCGCCAAAGGGCCCAGGGCCGCGCCAATCTTCGCATTGACGGATTCAAGCCACCTGAACTCGTCCCTATCTACCTGGCCGCGGCCGATATGGCCGTGGTGCCCAATCGCTCCCAGCCTGCGATCAGCGCGAAGTACACTTCTCCATTGAAGGTCTTTGAGGCCTTCGCCGTGGGGCTGCCCATGGTCGCCTCCAACCTGCCCAGCCTGCGCGATATCTTGACCCACGAGGTCGAGGCTCTTTTGGTCGAGCCCGATGATGCGGGCCATTTGGCTGCGGGAATCGAGCGTCTTGCTGGCGATTGCGATTTGCGGCAAAAGCTGGCGTGGGCCTCCAAGTTGAGGGCCGCGGACACGAGTTGGGACGCCCGGGCCGAACGGATCTTGGCTTGGATGCGAGAACGGGAAGCCACCGGTCGATAGTCTGAGCGCACCATCCATGAAAGTTCTTTATCTCACAGACTCACTTTCCGACCTCGACGGCGTAGGTAACTACACCTATAGGCTCTTGGCTTCCCTGGAAGAGCTGGACCCCGAGCTCGAGGTCGAAGTCCTTTTGGCGCGCAAGCACCGTCCGACCTCCGATCAGGTGCCCAAGCATTGGAAGCTAGAAGTGGCCTTACCCCCGGATTACTTCTTCTACATGCCGCGTTCGCGCTATTGGATCTGGTTGGTTCTCGGTACCTACAAGACCTGGCGCGCGGCCAAGGGCGCGGATTTGATTCACGCTATTAAGGATTACCCGCACAACTTGGTTGGCTATTTGGCGGCGCGCCTGCGTGGAATCCCGTGTGTCGCAACGGCCCACGGGACGTACACGGTGCAGCCCTTGATTTCGAAGCGACATCAAAAGGTAGCGCGTTGGGTGTACAAGCGCTTCGCCGCCATGATTTCAGTCAGCAATTACACACGCCGGCGTTTGGTCGAGTTGATGCAGCCCTTCGGATTCGATGCGAGCAAGGTGCATGTCGTGCCCAATTGCGTGGATCCCGATCCCTATCAAATCACTCGCGACACGGGACCGTCGGCCTGGGCGGGCAAGCGCTTCACGCTTGGCATTGGCGAAGTCAAGGAGCGCAAGGGCCATCACCTCTCATTGGCTGCTTTTTGCGAGCTGGCACCGAAATTCCCCGATCTACACCATTTTGTGGTGGGGCGGCTTTCCAAGGATGATTACCAAGACAGCTTGGAAGCGAAGGTCGCAGAGCACGGGTTGCAGGACCGAGTGCACTTTTTGGGGAACATCGAAGAGGAGCAGAAGATTGAACTCCTGCAGCGCGCTGAGGTTTTCATTCACACTCCCGTAACGGCGGCCGATGGAGGCTTCGAGGGCTTTGGGATCGTTTACCTGGAAGCTTCCGCCAGTTCGACGCCGGTGATCGGCACGCTCGATTGCGGAGCGGAAGACGCCATCGTCGATGGTGAAACCGGTTTCTTGGTGGAGCAAAAGGTGCCCGCCATACGCGACGCTCTTGAAAAGCTCCTGAGTGACCAAGATTTGTGCCGGAGCATGGGTGAGCGCGGCAAGGAGCACGCCATGCAGTCCAAGTGGGCCAGCAACGCAAAGCGTGTACACGGCCTCTACCAAGAGGCCCTGGGCCGTACAAAATGAAGCGGCATTCGCACAGTGCGCTGCGCATAGCAGGCGTCGAGCCCAGGGTCGGGTCTCGCTGTGGAGTCCGAGCCGCGATTGGCGGCTGCTGAGCATGTCCGCTCGATTGCGCAAGGCGGCCGGCCGTGTGGCGGGAAGTAAATTCGCCCGCAATGCAGCCGCATTGCAGGCCGGCGCGGGTCTCAATGCCGCCGGCAATTTGGCCAGCACGGTCGCTTTGGCGCACATTCTTGGCGCGCGCTTGCAGGGGCAATTCATCGTTGCCCAAGCGCTCTATTCGCTGTTGTTCTTTTTTGTGAACCTGGGACTGGTGCAAGCCGCCGTGACCCACATCGCCGCAGCTCATCAGGAGGGCGACTCCGAGAAAAGCTTGGATTGGTTGGCTTTCCTTCTGAAGGCGCAGTGGTTGACGTCGTTGGTTCTCTTCGGCGTCGGTTTCTTGGCCCTGGAAAGTCTTGCGGCCTTTTTCGGAGCCGAGGCGGGAGAGGCGCAATGGGCCCTGATCCTCTGTGCGACGCCACTTTTGGAGGGGCCACGAATCGTCGTCGGCGCCGCCTTCCAGGGCAGTCGTCGCATGGGAAGCCTGGCGCAAACTGAAAACGGCCAGGAAATGGTGCGCGTCTTCCTAGTGGTCAGTGGCGCGATGTTAACCCAGTCGCCACTTGGCCCGGTGTTGGGCTTGGCGCTCTCGTCCGCATTTGGCTCCGTAGTCGGATTGGACTTGTACGGGCGCATGCGCCGCACCCATGGAGCGGACTTGCCCAGCTTCGGTCAAATCTTTCGGCGGTCCCTGCGTGTGCCGATCCGTCTTGGGCTGCGGCTGGGTTTGAAAATCGGCATCCTGCGCAACACGAATTCGCTGGTGCTGAAAATCTTGCCGGTCTTGATTATCAAGTACTTCGCTCGCTCCGAAGCGGTGACTTACTTCCGCATTGCCCAGAGCATCATGAATTTACCGCTCATGTTGATGCAGGGTATTAGTCGCACCGCTTTGCCGGTCATGAGCCAAAAGGCAGCCGGAAGCGATTTGAGAGTCTTCCGCAGCACGTGGACGAAAATTACCCTGGTTTCGGGTGGGCTGATCGCGGCCGGCATCGTCTGCAGTTTGGCTTTGATTCCCGTGGCCGTGAAAATGGTTTTCCCGCCGGACTACGTGGACCCCGTAACCTTGCAGGCTTGGATCCTGTCGATCGGCTTCGTGATCTTTTCCTTCGCGGTGGCCGTCGATTCGTTCTACATCACCGCCAACAAACTCGGAGTGGCGATCCGCATCAACCTCTTGGGATTGTTCGTATGTCCCCTGGCCAGCATCTTCCTGGCCACGCAATTGCCGGAAACCGGAGTGGCCTGGGGAGTAAGCTTGGGCATGTCGTGGGTCCTGATTCACTTCATCTACATCGCTCGCACATTTAGAGTTATGGGCGTCTCGGCTGGATTGATGCCTGCCGATCAGCCGAAAGCTGTAAACAGCTGAATACCCCCGGCCGCAAGCCTTTCCGCTGATCATGCGCATCCTGTTCCTCAACGACCTCAACGATCCCCGCATCGGCTCCTCGATTCGGCAGATGTACCAAGAGGCGGCCTGCTTGCGCGAACGTGGGCACGAAACGCTCGTGGTGAGCTGCACGCAGGATCCGAGTGAGGCGGGCGAGCTCGAAATCGAAGGCTGCCGCGTGATTCGAATCCATTCGGATTACAACCAACGCTTTCGGGGCTGGGTCTCGCTCTCGAATCAACGTGTTCGACGCCCGTTTCGAGCGATATTGAAGGATTGGCGCCCGGATGTCGTGCACAGCCATTTGCTGCACAGTCACATTTCCTACGGAGCCTTGACCGATGCCAGGCGCGCGGGTTGCGGAGTGGTCTTCACTGCCCACGACGTCATGACCTTCTGCTACCAAAAGTTGACGTGCTTCCACGGCGGGCCCGAGCACGAAGGCTCCCTGCGCGATTATCCGGCCCATTGGAAGAAGTGCATTCCCTGTCAAAGGCTGCGCTTTCGACCCGGCCGCAATCGCGCCATTCGGCGCGTTCTCGAGCGCGATGTGGATCGCTTTACGGTGGTGTCGGACGAATTGGGTCGCGCGATCCAAGCCAATGGCATTCGCGTGGATCGTACGGTTCACAATGCCATTCGGCCCCAGGATCGGTTGCCCACACAGCAGGAGATCGACGCCTTGCGCGCCAAGTTCGGGTTGGAGGGCAAGCGCGTATTGGCCATTGGCGGCCGGCTGCACGAGCAAAAAGGAGTCGTGCAGTTGTTTCGTATGCTGGCGCTCCTGCGACCGGAATTTCCAAACCTGCGCCTGATGGTGATGGGGCACCGCAAGGTGTACGACGGCGAGTTTGCGGCCGCGGCCAAAGCACTGGGTGTCGACGACTTGGTGGTGCCCACTGATTGGCTCAACGGCGCGGAGCTGCAGGCGGCCTACGCCAGTCTGGATTTGCTCGTCACGCCCTCGATCTGCTTCGATACCTTCGGCTTGGTCAATTTGGAGGCCATGGAGCACGGCGTGCCGGTGGTGGCGACCGAATTTGGCGGAAGTCCCGAAGTGGTCGCCGACGGCCAGACAGGGCGCATCGCGAACCCGATTCAAACTGAAGCCTTTGCTGAGGCCATAGCCAGCGTCCTGCGGGATCCGGTACGGGCGGAGGCCATGGGGGAGGCGGGTCGCCAGCGCATGCTCGAGGCCTTCACGATCGAGCGGCTGACCGACGAGTTCCTGGAGGAGTACGAGCTGGCCGTGGGTCAGGCGGCGCGCGCGCGCTAGCGTCTCAATGCGGGGCTGGGAGCCTTCGATATCTGCCCTGGGTCTTTCAGATCCAGGGGGCCGAGGATCGATAGGGATTCCTGGGAAATCCAGCCTGGGGGCCGCATCAGCTTGCTCAAACCTAACGTGAGGGGTAGAGTTAATGCGTCCGAAGTCTGTGCCCCCGGTCAATCCGCGGTACCAGGCGCTGGGCGATGGAAGACGCAAAATCTAAGCGCGCAATTTTCAGCACAATATCTGGCAGACAACAATCTGGCAGGCAACGGCCTGGAGAGTGGATTCTAGGTCGGCGAGAGGGTGGCGAAAAATGCGGAGCTTGTTCTGCAAATTCGAGGGTTTGGGCTTACTTCAGCGGTAGCTGAGTCAGCGCAGACCGAAGCACAACACAGATCCGAACCGCACCCAAGCAGCGCTTCCAGCAGCAAGCAACTACACAAGTCAAACTGATCATCGCCCAGGGCCCGGGATTCAAACGTACCCGCTGGCGCGAGACGACAAAGCACCATGCACAAGACACTTCTGACTTACGTCAAGCCTCACGTCCAAGAGGATCCGGTCTCCCAGGTATTGGGATTGACTTACTTGGGCGCCTGTCTCGAGAAGGAAGGAATTCCGATCGAGCTGTGTGATGAGCGCATCGTCAATGATCAGCACATGCGCGATGCCATTGAGCGCAATGACATCATTGGCTTCAGCGCCCTGACGCCGAACATTCGGCGCGCCATCGCCTGGGCCAAATACGCCAAGGAGCAGGGCAAGACCACCATCATGGGTGGGCCCCACGCCACGGTGGACCACGGCATCTTCCTCGACAGTGGTCACTTCGATTACGTGCTCAAGGGTGAGTGCGAGTACACCGTCGCCCAATTCCTCAAGGCCCACGACGGAGGCCGCGAAGCGGACCTGCGCGAGGTTCCCGGTCTTTGTGCTGCGACCGACGGCGAAGTTTGGCTGAACAACCCGACTCCGCCGCTGATCAAGACGCTCGACGACATTCCGATGCCGGCGCGTCACTTGCTCCCGATGGAGAAGTACTTCAGCGCCAACCCCGAGCGCCTGGTGTACATCTTCACCACCCGCGGTTGCCCCTTCAAATGCATCTTCTGCCAGAAGGATTACACGGGCCGCGGTTTCCGCGTGCGCTCCACGGAGTCGATCGTTGACGAACTTGAATTCCTGATCAGAACCTACGATCCGGGCGTTGTGCTCTTCGTGGACGAGATCCTGACCCTGCGCCGCGCCCGCATCCACGAGATGTGCGATGAGATCCTGCGCCGTGGACTGAAGTTCGAGTGGATTGCCAACACCCGAGGCGATTGCGTCGACTACCCCTTGCTCAAGCACATGCACCGCGCCGGTTGCCGCCGTATTTACTACGGGTGGGAGACTGGTTCGCAGCGCATGCTCGACACGCTCAAGAAGGACATGACCGCCGAGCAAATCGTCGAGTCCGCGCGCATGACGCGCCGCGCCG
>JAJDES010000429.1 GCA_029259675.1 Planctomycetota bacterium | reverse complement strand
CCCGTTCAACAGCAGCAAAGAGCGCTTCGAGTCCGATCGGGCTGACAGGGCCAATTCGGAGGGCCTGCTCTATCGGCGCGAAGATGCAAGTTGATTGCGCAAAAGTGGTTGCGTGCCCTTGCGGCCCCAAAAAACCCACGCAAGCAAGTCAGTTCACACTGTGAGCTTCCCAGGCGGGCGAGCTAGGATCGCCCCACGCCCGCTGCGGGTTTCGAGCGTTTGCCCGCCGCGGCGCGCCCGTCCAGCGTTGCCCGACGATTCCCATGCTCAGTTCCTCGATCCTCTCGCGCCTTTCCCTGCTCGTGCTCCTGTGCCTCGGCCTGGCCTGCAGCGGTGAACAGCAGCAGGGAACGCCCCCACTGAGCCCCTCGGGATCCGGCTCCGGTGCAGTACAAGCTCAAGGCAACAGCCCTGTTGCAACGGAAAGTGGCCGCCAAACGAATAGTGGCGGGAAAGCGGGCGCCCGCGCGGATTCGGCGCGGCTGGCGCTAGATGAAGATGGCCAGGCGATCAACAAGCCGATGGACGGCCCCGGAGTCATTCGCGGTCACCTCACCGTCCAAAAGAGCTTCGATCAGCCCTGGACTTTGCGCGTCAAAGTCTTGCCCGATAGGGACGGAAAGATCGGACCAGGCGCGCGCGATGTGCCGATGGCTGCGGGTCAAAGGGAATTTCGCGTTGAGGGCTTGGCCCTGCAAAGGTATTCGGTGCGCGCCTTGGCACCGGGTTGGAACGGCGATGCCCAGTCCCTGCAGCTCGAAGCCGGCGCCGAAAACATTTATTCGATCCTTTCTCTGACCCTGGGTGGGACCATTGAAGGCCGTGTCTTGTACGGCTCGGGCAGGCCCGTCGCGAATTTGGCCGTGCTGATTCGAAACGACGTTGACGAATCCCAGCACGAAACGCGCACCGACTCGGCGGGTCGCTTCCGTTTCGGTCCCGTGCTCGACGGCAGCTGGTCGCTCATTTTTGTTAGCGAGGAGATCGTGCCCTTGCCCGCGCGCAGTCTGAATTTCAAGGCTCCGCGCATGAGCCTGCCCGACACCATCCTGAGTAATGTTTCGGATCTGGTCATTACCGTGGTGGACGGCGCCGGCAATCCGGTTCCTAACGCTGTGGTAACGGGAGTTGGCAATTTGGGCGGCGTGATCGATCACATGACAGACCGCGATGGCCAAGTGCGGCTGCGTTTTTATCCCATCGGTACGTACCGCATTCGCTCCGTGCATCCCGAACTGGGCGATGGTTATGTGAATTTGGAACTTTTGGAAAACGCGGTTGGGGAGTGCCGAATCACGTTGAAGTGAATTCGACCCGCTAACTGAGCGATTCGGTCGGCTGAGCTATCCGCCGGCTGAGCGATGATCCCAGTTGAACAATTCTGCCTGCCACGACGAGCCGGCTTGGCTTTGGATTGGGCCTCATTCGGCTGACCCGAATGGTGCTCACAATTATCGCGCGCATCCCTCGCACATCTTTCGCGCACCCTTTGGCCGGCTCCTCCGCCCTCCCTTTCAAGCTGCAGTGCCCCGGCCAAGTTTCGCCGGCGACCGTCCCTATTTCATGAGTGCCCCGATCCTTCCCGCAAATCAACAGACCGCGCCCGGGACAAGCATGGGCGATGTCTTGCGTTTGGCGTGGCCGGCGGTGGTGGCCTACCTGCTGCACAATGCTTTTCGGATCAACGATCAGTATTGGATCAAGGGCCTCGGCGACGGGGCTACGGCGGCCGTGGGCTCGGCCTTCTTCGTCATCATCCTCAACTTCTCGGTGCTCTTCTTGGCGGCCGGAGGAACCCTGACTCTGGTTGCGCGCGCCACGGGCTCGGGGGACTTGGCCCTGCGACGCAGTCTCGTGCGCCACTCGATATGGCTTGGCATCGGCATCGGCGCGCTGCTTTGCATCATCGGGTCGACCTTTGCGAGCGAGATCGTAGGACTGCTGCGCTTGGAGGGCGAAGAGGCGCAACTTGCAACGCAGTATTTGGGCACGATCTACCTGTGGATGATTCCCCTGGCTTTGGTGCCGGTGCTCGACAACACATTCATAGGCAAGGGCAAAACCGCCATTCCGATGAGCTTGGATGTGCTCGCGATTGCCCTGAACTACGTCCTCAATCCGATTCTGATTTATGGCGGAAGCGCCGCGGCCAGCGTTTCGAGCCCCGGTGTCGAAACCTTCGATGCCATTGCCCAGAGCCTGGGAATTGAAGCCCGGGGAATGACCGGAGCCGCCGTGGCCACGGGCCTGTCGCGCGCCATCACCGTATCGATCGGTGTTTGCATCCTGACTTGGCGCTATCAAACTGGACTCTTCGGCAGCCTGCGCGCCCGCAGCAGTCGCTTTCTTGCGATAGCTCGAATCTCAGCACCGGTGTCGATTTCGATCGCGATGTACGCCCTGGTCTACATGGCCATCTACTCGCTCGTGCTCGTCGATCTCGATCGCGACGTGCGCGGCGGACTTTCGATCGGCTTCCAAGTTTTTGAGGGTGTTTCCTTTCCCTGCTACATGGGCGTGTCCATGGCCGCCGCCTCCTTGGTTGGCCGCAGCCTGGGAGCCGGCGACACCCAGGCCGCCTGGAGAGCTGTGCGCAGTTCGCGCGCCCTGGGCCGAATTCTCGGCGTGCTGATGGCGCTTCTTTTCCTCAGCTTGGGAAGCATCGTCGTGCCCTGGTTCACGCGCGATGCCGGAGTAGAGCGCGAAGCACTCGGGTACGTCAGCGTGCTTGCACTGAGCCAATACTGGGTGGCCGTCGAAACGGTCAACGAGAAGGTGCTCCTGGGAGCGGGCTGGACGCGGCCGATTCCTTGGATCTCGGGCTTTTGCAATCTGGGGCGCATCCCCTTGGCTTGGATTCTGGCCGTGGGCTTTGGCTTTGCCGGAGCCGGAGTCTGGTGGGCGATCAATGTGACCACCCTGTGCAAGGCCTGGTTCTTCTGGCGCGCGGTGCAATCCGAGCGTTGGCTCGAGCCCTTTGATGAACGGGGAAAAGCAGCCCGAAAGTAGGCCCGCGCGCCGCGCAGCGGAACCCTTTCCGCTTCCAAGCTGACAGGGACTGCGGAAATTGCCATGTTTCCCCGCGCCCGCGCCCCTAGACTTCTGGCTTCCATTCTCCATTTCCAGCCATTGCTATGCCCAACGCCCCCCTCCTCGACTTCGACGATTACGACATCGACACGGTCGTAGCTGATAAAGAAGCGCTGCGCTCAACCCTCAAGCAGCGCGGCTCCTTTGAGATGATCGATGCCATCGTCCACATGGACCCCAAGGGCGAATTGGTGATCGGCTACAAGGAAGTGCGCAAGGACGAATGGTGGTGCAAGGACCACATTCCCGAGCGACCAATTTTTCCCGGCACCCTGATGATTGAAGGCGCGGCGCAGATGTGCACCTACGACTTCTATCAGCGCTGCCCGGAGATGCTCGGCGTCTTCGTGGGTTTCGGCGGCGTGGACCAAACGCGCTTCCGTTCCGTGGTGGAACCCGATTGCCGCCTGTACATCGTGGGACGCATCGAGCGCATTCGCAAAACGCTCTTCCAGTACTACGCCCAGGGTTTTGTGGATCGCAAGATGGTCTTTGAAACCCGCGTGACCGGCCTCGCGGTTTAAATCAATGCGGCGCTGCGCTGCACGGCGCTGCGCCCTATGGAGTTCGAGGCTTTAGCGAGTGCGGCTGTGCTTACGGGTTGACTGACTTCGTAAGCCATGACTGCCGG
This sequence comes from Planctomycetota bacterium, assembly GCA_029259675.1. GTDB lineage: Bacteria > Planctomycetota > UBA1135 > UBA1135 > JAJDES01. The sequence continues at coordinate 533 of JAJDES010000429.1, read as the reverse complement.
CGAGCGTTTTTCGGCTGCACCGAGCCTACCGATAGCGAGCCTACCGATAGCGAGTCCCTCGATACCGAGTCCCGCTGCGGAAGCTAAATCCCGGCGCCGAAGGGAGGCGCGGGATTTTGGATGACGACTTCGTCTCCAACCTCGTCGAGTATGCCGAGTACGTCCAGTTCCAAGCAACTGCAGGCGACGCCCAAGCGATCCGAGAATGACGGTTGAGTCATGCCGTTCTCGCCCGAAAGCGCTTCCTTCACGTAGGTGCCGTGCTCGGTGCGCAGAACGAGGCGCAAACGATGGCCCTCGTCGCTTTGGACTTTTTCGGCTTCCATGAGTTCGACCCAACGCTTGCGTTCCAGATCCGCGCGGCGATGCGCGACGCGTTTGGGTGTGCGCTGGGCAACCTCGAATCGTTCGCCGACCAACGACTGCATTACCTGCTCGTCGACTTCGGCTTCGCACTGCACCAGGGCGCCATATTCCTTGGCGTGCTTGGTTTCTTTGATTTCGCGCACGCGCGCCTTCTCGGTCCAGTGCAG
>JAJDES010000428.1 GCA_029259675.1 Planctomycetota bacterium | reverse complement strand
GCCGTAGGCATACAGCTCGGCGTCGAAGCTGCCGATCAGATTGTCCCTTCTAGCGTGTATCCCGTAGAACTGCACTCGAGAGCGCTCTTCGTCAAAGTCCTGGTCATTGTCTTGTATGCTCGCTTGGTCGCTTGGCAGCCGCTGTACGGGAAGTGCATAGAACGCACGCAGCTCTTCGCCTTCGGCGCCCTTCCAACTCGCGCTCACGCCCGTAAAGGCGTTGATCGTGTTGCGGAATCGGTTGCGCGCAACGAGCCTCCGGCTTCCGAGGTCCATCGTGAAGCGCCCAAGCGTGAAATTCATTGCGTCACCGGTTTGCCAAATGTCCGCAATGTTCGCTCCGACAGATGCTTGAAGGACATCGAATGTGTTGACGATGCCGGTGTTCAGGCGCAGGTCGCTGGGAGTGTCAAACTTCCTAGAGTCCATCAGCTCCAGGGTCCCCTCAAACCAATCGACTCGGGCCTTGGCTTCCAAAGTGGTGCGAGTAAAGAAACCTTGGCCGCTTCCAGAGGTCCCCGCGCGAAAGTTGTCATCAAACGACTCGTATCGAGTTCGTTGGTGGCCACCGAGTGAGAGCCATTCGGGTAGTCCTAGGAAGGCGTCGAGTTGCCAGGCTTCTTTCTTGGGAGGGGGGGGCGTGAAAGGGAGCGGCGCCGGCTGCGGGACAGAAGTCCCGACCAAGGCCAAGGCCTTGAGATTGGCCGTAGCTCCTGCGAGCTCGGGGAGAAGCTCGAACGTCGCGGACGGTGATTGTGGGGAGGGTTCTTGGGCGCTTGCCCCGGCGAGGGGAAGGGCCAATAGGATCGAGCTTGTAATGATTGCCTTCATGATCTGGGCCGGCCTAGCAAGCGCCATGCCATTGGGCTCGATTCGGCTCGGCAGGGATGAATTCGATCACTTTTCAATCTCGCGGTTCCAAGCTGCGTGTTACGCAAAGGGTACGCCGCGTTACGAGTACGGAGTTGAAGGCATTCGTTCCGATGGCCTACCGTCCAAGCGATGGTTCCGCTGCAATTCAATGCCGGCAAGCTTGCGTGCATGACTGGCAAGCTTATTTGCGTTCAACATCGAGGGTTGATTCGCCGTCTCATGGCCTTCAATTGTCAAAGAGAGACACTGTGAAAGGACTTGCTCGCCTCGTGTCGCTTGGGCGGAAAAGGGCAGCAAGTCGCTTCTGTGGATGCGACTTGCGGTTGCGCGCAGTTGGGGCAAGCCCTCTGAATCGGCCGCTTTCATGTGAGCATTCGCGAAGAGTCCCTGCCTGATGCGGAGCTGCCAATCACATCCCGCTTGTCTCGCAATCTGTAGGAAAATGGTTACACGCGACTTGGCCAGTCCGGAGGCGTTGCATTCCGTCAAGCACGTGGTGCGAGTCCATAGAGCTCGACTCTATGTTCGAAGGAAGTTGCAGTGATTGCGCCCGGCGATCGGGCGGGCATCCCGTTTCTCGATGGGCCCTTGCTTGAAACCGGGGGCATCGACCGACTATATGACCCGGCAATGGCAACTCACTCAATGCGCATGGAGTCGCTTGAGATTTGGGCGGCCAAGTCTTGGAGAACGGTCTCGCGCTCTAAATCGACACGATGATGCGGGCGCCAATGACGAGGGCGTTGTCAATCCCTGGACTTCTTCCCGGGTTGCTCACGTAGTGAACGCCGGGTTGCACTGAGACTCCAGGCGCGATCAGAGCGTTGTAGGTCAGTTCGGCGGCAACCTCCCAGCTGTCAAGGCTTCCCGCTGGCGAGCTACCGGCCGTCTTGAAATCGTCTCCCAAGCGAGTGGCGGCAACGGCAAAGCCCAAGCGGTCTTCGTCCTTTCCGGGGAAGAGTCCGCGGTACACGAAACCGGTGCCGATGTATCGGTCGAAAATATTGGTGCGCTCGTCGGCCAAGCCTAGACGTGCGAAAACACTGAGTCCCTGGTAAGGGTCGCCGTCTTCGTAGTACAGGCATTGTTCGGCCAGCGCATACACACCAATGGTGCCGCTGTTCTGTTGTGGGTCGCCGCTCGGGGTTAAGCGAAAGAAGTCGTCGAAATCAGTCGTGTAGCCCCAAACGCCTAAGGCGTATTTGCCGAAGTATCCGTAGCGCCTTTCAGAGGGGGGAAGCTCCTCCACTTGGCCACGCGTACTTCTGCTCAGCTCTTCTTGGGGAAGTTTGTAGTAGCCGAATTCGCCCGCCAGCAGAAGACCGTCGTCAGAGTCCAATTTGATTTGTGTTCGCCGCGGGTCGTTTAGGTCACCGGGAACGCCATCGGCGACAAGCATTTGGAAGTAGGTGTTCTCGGTCGGCCGCACTCGAATTCGTGTGCTCAATGAAGTGGCGGGAAAAGTCGACGGACCGTTTTTGCCTGAATTTCCAAAGTCCGAGCCCATTCCATGGGCGCTGTGCACGAACAGTGTTCCCGCCGGAATCAAGTCGAACTCGGTGTTGACGTCCAAAAGCCCTGCAAGCACCGAAAGCCGTCCGTCCAGGAAGTCCTGCTCATACCAGGCCTCAAAGAGTTTTACAGTTGCGGGCCCTTCGATATTGCTGATCACCTGCAGATCACCTACGGATTCGCTGAAATTGCCTCCATGGTTGCCAAGCCCGTAGAGGAATAGGGTCCCGCCTTCCCAACCAAACAGCCGTTCCATGTCAGCAGTCATTTGGAGGTCGATATTGCCAATGAATTCGGTGCGTCGTTTAAGACCGCCGGAGACGTTTGAGAGTATGTCGGTCGTGTAGACCAGCTCGATGCTCAGGCCTTGCTCCTCCAGACTGCTTCGACTCCCGTTCCAATCGCCGGAGAGCCGCTGTTGAGAGATAGGGCTCGCGAGCCCCCCCTCGCCCTGCATCTCTTGCGCATAAGCCGGCGTGGCCAGTACCACCGCAAGGAATAGGGAGTCGGGACGACTTCCCCACGATCGCATCCCGGACCGGGGCTTCGCTTTTTGGAATCTCATAGGTTGCGAGCATTCTCGCGTGAAGTGCATCCCCGGCTCCATTTATTCCGCCGAAGATTGCTCTGGTTAAGGGGCTCCCAATAGCAGGGTGGCGGCTCGCGCGATCTATGGGCTGAGTAGGGCCCGGAGGAATTCGTCTTGGCCCCGTACATCCATTAGTCTAGGCGAATGCAAGGCGGAGGAGACCAACGACTCACCGGCTGGCGGGCTCGTGCGCACGAAATCATCTTCGAGTCGGATACCCCGGTAGGGAAGGGCTTCGATCTAGTCCTGATCCTCGCGATCCTCTTGAGCATTGTTGTCGTCATGCTGGAGAGCGTCGCCGACATCAGGCGAGAATATGGGCCGGCGCTGATCCTGGCGGAGTGGATTTTTACCGGCATCTTCACGCTTGAATACTTCCTGCGCCTGGCCTGCGTCCAGCGTCCCGGTAGTTATGCACGCAGCTTCTACGGCGTGATTGATTTGCTGGCAATCGTTCCGACTTATGTGAGTCTGGTGTTTCCCGGAGCGCAGGCGTTGCTTGTCATTCGCACCGTTCGCATCCTGCGCGTCTTTCGCGTTCTGAAGCTGGCAAATTACGTGCGCGAATCGGAGGTGCTCATGCGCGCGATGTATGCCAGTCGACGCAAGATCGAAGTCTTCTTGTGCGCGGTTCTCATGATGGTGGTGATCTTCGGCGCGCTGATGTATCTCATCGAAGGCCCGGAGAATGGCTTCACCAGTATCCCGCGCGGCGTGTACTGGGCGATCGTCACGATGACGACGGTCGGGTACGGCGACATCGCTCCGCAAACCAACCTAGGACAAGCCATTTCGGCCATTGTGATGATTATGGGTTACGGCATCATCGCAGTACCGACCGGCATCGTCACCGCGCAGCTGACCAAGTCGGGTGGAGATGTTTCGGGCCAGGCCTGCCCGTCGTGCTCGGTGGAAGGGCACGCTACAGATGCGCGCTACTGCCGAATTTGCGGCGCCAAAATGTAGGCTGCGGAGTCCGAGCAACTTCCTTCCGATGCCTTCTTGTTCCGCGCTTTGCTTTGCAGCAACGCAGCGACCCAAATCATAGGCTCATTGCCAGCATTTTCTCTTCGCTCGTCAATGCGAGGTGCCTAGTCCGAATGTGAATGGCACTGCTTTGGATTGAGTCGAACGGGCGCCTAATGCGAGGGTGTGAGTTCGGCAGGTTCAAAAGCTAGAGGTTGCTCTAACTGAGGACTCTCTGGAGGCTTTACACTGGGCTCTGCAGCTTGTGGTTTCCGCATTCCATTGAACCTTCCCCATGCATCTACTCATTCTGCCCGTGCTCGCGCTTGCACCCATTCTTCCCGGTGGCATGCGTTCCTACCGCTCCAAGGAAGCCATCATTAAGTCCAATGCTTCGGTTGCGGAGTCGAAGGCGCTTGGCAAGCGTTTGGATCACTACTGTGAATTGTTCAAGGAATTCTACGATGAAGTCGGGCTCAAGAAGAAGAACGACAACACTCTCAAGATTCGTTTGTTCGCAACATACGACGAGTACGAGGAATACTACAAGCGAGGGGGAGCCAGCCTGGGGGGCACGCCGCTTGCCTACTTCTCGCCGAGTTTGAACTCAATCGTCATGTACAGTGACGAGGAAGACGTTGCGTTGCGCGCTGTCGTGTTTCACGAAGCGTCGCACCAATACTTGAACCGCTACACCTTTGATGCTCCCAAATGGATCAACGAGGGATTGGCGGAATACTTTGAGGGTTGGAAGGTGCCTGAGAAGGGGCCCGCGACGCGTCGAGCTCATCTGTATGACGTGACTCTCGTTCAGCAAGCGCTCAAGTCCGGTAAGTACCTGGACCCTCGCAAGCTAATCGAGATGAGCGCGTCGGACTTCAACGACTTCGCCAAGAACAACAAGGACCTGCACCCCTATATGCACTACGCGACGTCCTGGAGCCTGGTGTATTACTGCCTTGGTGTGGACCGCGAAGTGGACCAAGAGCGCATGTTGAACTATTTGAACGAGTTGCGCTCCAAGGGCGGGAGCGCCGAGTTTGAAGTAGATGATTGGGACGCCTTCACCGAACGCTGGAAAGCGGGCATCTTGCGCGTCGATTCGACTCCTACGGATGCCGTCGATCATTTCCTTATTTCACAGGGCTACCGTTCGAATAAGGAATGGGCCAAGTCCGCAGCCGAATTGGAGAAGGCGCTCGATATTGATCCCGAGTTGCCTTCCGCACGCTATTGGCTGGGCTATAGCCACAAGCGCACAGGCAATTACACCAAGGCCAAGGAGGTGCTCAAGCAGGTCATGATCGAATCACCGGAGGATCCGCGTGCTCCTTACTACTTGGCGCGCATGTATCTTGGCATCGATCGCAAAGGCGACGAACCGGAAGGGGAAGTCGCGCTTGAATACGCGCTTGCAGCCAGTGACTTGGTCGACGACGAGAGCCCGCTTTACCTGTGGCTGATCTCGCAGTGCTATATAGAGTTGGGAGACAAGCGAAATGCAATTCGCTTCGCCAAGAAGATTCTAAAGGTAGTCGATAAGGAAGATCGCGAGGCTTGGGAAGCCAAAGTCGATGCTGTTCGCGAGCAGGCTAAGTGAGCTAAAGGGAGTCCGGACTCAGAAGGAATACAGACTCAAGGCAACTTTCCCCAGGTCACCTGAAAGTCAGCGAATCCGAATTATCGCAAGGCATGGACCGCGATCATTTGAACGCGGCTCGCATGCTCGGTATTGCCCTTGAGTGAGCGGGGCATTGAGCGCATGGGACTAACGCTACTTTCGGCACATGCGAGTTGGATGCTGATTTGAGTATGGAGAGCACGGCCAGATTGCGCAATCGAGTCGCCGCGCGGTTCTAGGGTTCATCACGTTGTACCGCGGGTCTGGCTCATCGCACTGGGGATTGCGTGCGATGGAGTCCTCGTTGGCGAAACGGGGAATTCTTCGTGTCGATTGAGAGTGCGGAGAATCTCCATGAAGTTGTCCGGTCGCAGTTCTGATTGGTCGCTGAGCTACCGGAGGCGTGGATTGCGGAGAATCGGGAGGAAGTTGCCCTGAACCCGCACTACTATCGGCACGATTGTGTCAGATAAAAATACACCTAGCCTCGGTGAGGGGCGCGTTCGACTCATCGTCAGCTGGGTCGGGCTCGGAGCGGGCCCGCTGTGTGCGGCATTGGCGTTCATGTTGTTGCCGGATAGCTATGCAACCGGGACAGGAGAGTTTGCAGAGGTAACCGATGCCGGCCGCATAACGCTTGGCTTGATGTTGTGGATGGCCATCTGGTGGATGACCGAAGCCGTCGCGATAGAAGCCACAAGTTTGCTGCCTGTTGTGCTTCTGCCATTGAGCGGAGCCACGACAATTCTTGAGGCCTCGGCGCCGTACGCGTCTCCCGTGATCTTTCTCTTTCTTGGCGGTTTCCTGCTCGCTATGTCGATGCAGCGCTGGGGGTTGGATCGTCGTATTGCGCTATTGACTCTGAAAGTTGTTGGTACGCGACCCCGCAACATGATGGGCGGAATGATGGTCGCGACCGCGGTGATGAGCGCGTGCGTATCCAATACGGCAACCGTCGCCATGATGATTCCGATCGCACTTAGCGTGACTCGCTTTGTTGATGAGGATGGGTCGGATTCCTTCCGGACGAGCCTCCTGCTTTCGATCGCCTACGCCGCTTCGATCGGCGGTCTCGCTACGATTATCGGTTCCCCGGCCAATGGGCTTCTCGCTCAGTATTCAAGCACGTCTCTAGAGTTCGAAATTACATTTATCGATTGGCTGAAAGTGGGGTTGCCTGTCGTAATTGTGCTGCTTCCGCTGACCTGGCTGCTTCTGACTCGCGTCGTCTTTGTCGTTCCGACTCAGGCTCTTGCCGGAGGGTCGGAATCGGTAAGCAAGGGCCTGCGCGATCTCGGTCGGGTTCGTCCCGGCGAGCGCCTGACGCTCATCGTGTTCGTGGTGACGGTGGTTTGCTGGGTCGCGCGACCCGCCTTAGCTCCGTTCATTCCTGGTATTACCGATGCCGGAATAGCAATTGGAGCGGGCTTGCTGCTTTTCGTACTGCCGGTAGACCGAGCCGGTGGACGCGCGCTCGACTGGGAAACCGCCAAGGGACTTCCTTGGGGCGTGCTCGTGTTATTCGGCGGTGCACTCAGCCTTGCCGCTGCTGTTGGAGAATTCGGAGTGGCGGAGCTCATCGGCGCATCGGCCTCCGGGATCGGAGAGCTGTCGCCTTTCTGGATCGTCTTCGCCATCACCGCCGGCATGGTGTTTCTTACGGAGCTGACATCGAACACAGCCACCGCCGCGACCATGATTCCCTTGCTTGCAGCGCTTGCGCCCGGCTTCGGTGTTAACTCACTCGAGCTAATTGTTCCGGCAACACTCGCTGCGAGCTGCGCATTCATGCTTCCCGTGGCCACGCCCCCCAATGCAATCGTGTTCGGGACGGGCTACATCTCGATGCGACAAATGATGCGCGCAGGACTTTGGATCAATCTGCTCGCGATCGCCCTGCTTACGCTTCTATGTCACTTCCTTATTTTGCCCGGTCTAAAGTAAGCACGGGGTCAAGATCACTTCCTCCCGATTGTCATTCCATTGGCAACTCCGTCCCACCGAATCTCATCAATCGCATACACGCCTGGGCGACGCACACGCTGTGTGCTTCTGACGCGACAATGGACACGCCGGGCGTCGGTGATGGGCTCAAGCCAAGCGGATCTACGTACCGTGAGAAGGGAGAGCCACTCTAGCTCCGTTCTTTTTACTACTTCTCGGCGAGCATTCCTGTGGTGAAGGCGGCTACAAAGGCGCCAACTCCCTCGGCAATCTTTATCCAGCGCGGCTGGGGGGGCGGCGGAGTGGGGATAATGTAAGTGCGTTCATTCTCATTCAGCCCCTGCAATACATTTTGAACGGAGTTGCGCAATAGCTTGCAGGTAGTGCTGGGTAAATCGCCACTCTCGCGGGACGGAACCGGAACAATCTGAGAGGAAATGAATCCTTTGTCCAGGAGTTTTTGTTCGGCAACGAAATCCCCCTCGATGTGTAGGAAAAGCATTTGCCCAAAGCAATTTTTGTTCAGTGCTATGAAGTCGGTACTGGCGCGTTTTGCCGATTCACTAACGAATGAGAGCACAATGATCGTTGTTTCTTTGGGGCGCAGGCCAAGGACTTGGCTGAAGGTTTTTGATTCAACCTCCAGATCCCGCAAGGTATTTAGGTAATCGGCGACTTCACGATGCACACCCCGCTTGCCAACAACTTTGACCTCGATCATGACTTCACCTCAACTCTCCGCTCGGTGGATTCGGTGTGTGTTATTAGTGCTCGGTGGGGGGTGATCACTTTCACTGGTGGCTCCCAGGAAAGTCCATCCGACTCTTCTTCCATGGTGACGCGGAACAAGTCCAACCAATTGAGGAATTTGGCGAGTGGGTAAATTACGACCGTGGCAAGAGCGAGCGCTGAACCAATGGCGAGCAATTGACCGCCGAAGTTCAGAAATCCCAATTCATCACGGTGAAATCCAGCGAGAAAGAAACCCAGCGCTCCCGCCCCAGCATGCACCGCAATGGCATCGACTGGATCATCGAAGCGTTTCTTGATCCATATGCTCGTGACGAATGAAATCAACCCGCCGGCAGCACCAATTGCGCAGGCAATGAATCGATTGTCGTAAACCCAGGCGCAATTGGCTGTAACCGCGACCATTCCACCCATCGCTCCTGAGAGTGTTGCGTAGGGATCGAAGCCAACATTTTCTGATAGGAATCTGGCCAAGTCCAAGCCGCGTCCATTGCCGAACCAGCGCTGATAGATAAAAGCCAACAATAGAGCTGATAGGCCGCCCGCTCCCGCAGCTAGAGAAGTTGACATGATCGCGTGGCCGATTAGCGTGAAGCCCGGCGGGGCTTTTTTATCGGAATCTGCAGCGAGCTCATCACTTCCGTCAATAGTCTTTGGGACTCTTGGAGAAGAAAATTCACTTGCGAACGCCGCATTGCCACTTGCCGTTGTAGTCGTCTCAGTTGCGGCATTGACCGACTGTGTTGCAAAGTGATCTAGATTTACACTGCCGCCATTGAACCCGATCCATCCAATCCACAGGAATACAACACCCACGGTGGCAAGTGGTAATGCGCGGGGACCAAGTTGGGACTTGAACGAGCCGTCTTCGTTTTTCAAGTCGATTCGTGGACCCAGGACATAGGCCGCTATTAGCGCAACCGCCCCGCCCATCAAGTGAACGACTCCAGATCCGGCGAAGTCCTGAACTTGGTAATGCTCCCTCAACCAGCCACCATCGCTCCAGACCCAATGTCCAAAGACCGGGTAAAGGAATCCTGCCACGACGAACGCAAAGATTGCATTTGACTGCAAGCTACTTCTACCTGCCAAGGCGCCCGAAATGATTGTTGCGGCCACACTGGCAAAGCCCAACTGAAGAAACAGCCATTCGGGTCCATTCTCAAGCGCAGTGGCGATTTCAATTGGATTGCCAATGACTCCGCCAATTGAATCGCCGTACATCAGGCGAAATCCAATCAACGAATACGCGAGCGTTGAGACCAGCAGCAGCACAAAGTTTTTTACTGCGATGCCGGTTCGGTTGTGCTGTCGAACACTGCCCATTTCGAGGCAGATGAATCCTACTTGCATGACCAATACGAGCATGCCGGAGACTGCCCACCAGATGTGAAGCAGATCTTCCGTACCGATCTCCACTTGCGTTTTGTCTGCGGCCGAGTCGACGACCATCGAAGCCGCTATCCACGTTGCGAACGACATAAACTTACCTCTCCAAATAAGCTATTCCTGTCGAGCCAGGCTAGATTGCAATGAAAAGCTAGCAGAGATGATTCAGATCGCTACCCGCACCTAAAGAAAACCATGCTTTTCTAATTTCAGGGCTCGTTTGGCCTGGAAACTAAATAGGTGGAGCGCGCAGCTATTTATTGATGTGCTGAGCACGGAACAAGCAAAAAACCCACTCCGAAGCTTTCCCCTTGAAGGCTCAGCAATTCTGTTGGTTGCCGTTCTCAATCATCCGTGCGTCGCCCGGAATCTCGAACGCAACCCACAGAACGGCGTCTTTCATTCACTCGCGGCGCACACCGATTGCGGCACGCGAGAGAATCCGATACGGATAGGAGGCAATGGGCCGTCCTGATCGCTGTGGATGTTCGCCGGCCCCTTGAGCGAATGTCGGGGAATCGGGAAGAAGCTGCTCTGACTCCGTACTTCTTCGGTCACTACGTAGTTCAGCAATCGTTGCAGAGAATTGGGAATACGCGGTCCCGACTGTTTGCAATAAAAACAGGGGTTCGACTTCAATGGAAGCCGAACCCCTGTTGCTGATAAGTTTGGATCTAAAAGTTCAGTTGCGTGCGGAAGGTGAATAAGTTCAAGCCGTCGGCCGCCGCAGTCGAAGCGCTTCCTCCGTCGGTGTCGAGAACGTGGCTCCAGCCGAACATCAATCGCAGGTTGGGGCTGAAATACCAGTTTAGACCAAGACTGAGGACGTCCTCTTCACCACCCTGCAGCGAGCCGGAGTTGAGGTCGATGTTGGCGAAGCGTGCTGCAATCTCCACGGGCCGATCGCCTTCTTTTTCGCGCCGTAGGCGTTTGAATTCACCCGCGTCCATGCGATAGGCCGCGGCACGGGACTCACCGGTGATGGAGTAAGTTGTTTGCACGTGGTAGCTGGTGAAGCTGGGATCGTTACCGGGCAGCCTTACGTTGACAGCGTTCCATTCGCCGCCCACGGAAAACGGACCGCACACGTAGGCCGTTTCGAAACCGACCAAGTTTACGGAGTCCACATCCATCAACATTCCGGTGTCGACGATGCGGAAGTTGGACATGTTCGTCGACTCGTCGCGAATCTGAATCGGCTTCTTGGGCGCCCGATACGAACCGCGAACACCCGCGTGGAACACCTGAGTGTCGGATTGCAAGGGGGCGGCAATGAGGCGGCCTGTGGCGCCCCAGCCTTCATCGTCGGAGGCGGTAGGGGAGACTGCATCTCCGTACACACCGGCGGCCCAGAAAATATTATCGGTGTTGTTTTGAGCTCTGGCGCCGATCGCTCGATCGACGAAGGGAGCGACTAGGAAAGTGTCGACGCCCCGCTCAACGAAGGGAATGTCGTTCGAGCTCATTTCGACATCGAGGCTGTACGGTTGCTTCTGATTACCAAAGGTGAAAGTGGGTGAATCACCGTTGTCCCAGCCCACCCAGAAATCTTTGATCGAAGTGCCGTTGTTTGCAAAGTCCACTTCGGCCGCCCAGAGCAAGTCTTCAGGTAGTCGCCCTTTCATTTCGATACGCGCACGACGCAATTCCGAACCGTCGTTGATCATGTCGTCCAGGTTGCCGTCGTTTGAGTGAAGGTTCACATCGGCTTGGACGCGACCGCCGACCTTGATGTTCGACTTGCCATCGGCAGACTTCACGCGGAAACCGCTAGTGCCGATGGTGACCTGGGGATCGTCTTCATCGTGATCCGAGGAAACGGCCGCTTTGTCGAGCAAACGGAATTGCTCCGGCGTCAGGGCTCCGTTGGCGAGCAAAGTCTCGAGCAGGGTCGGCGCCTTGCTGTCGGTGTTGCTGGGCCCCTTGGAGGCCTTCACTACATCCGTGTCGTTCGAAGCGGAGACGAGTTTGGCATTTTCGGGTGGGCCATCGAGGCGAGCTTCTGCTC
>JAJDES010000427.1 GCA_029259675.1 Planctomycetota bacterium | reverse complement strand
CCAAGTTCCTGTATAGGCGATTGACTCCATAATTCAGCGATAACAGGTCCGGCCGGCCGTCGCCATCAAGATCCCCGACGGCCAAGCCTTGACCGTAGCCGGGATCCGCTGCGCCCGCCGCCCCGGGCACGCGTTCGAAGTTGGCGTCGCCGTCATTTGCGAAGAGTTCATTGGCAGCACCCTTTCGTGACTCCTTGTCCCCGAGCGTTCGCATCGGTCCCGATTGGCTGAAGCACACATCCAGGTCGCCATCTCCATCAAAATCCAAAACAGCCAGCCCGCCCCCCATGGTTTCGGGTAGCTCGCGCGCGCCACGACCTCCGCGCGCGTGGACGAAGTTCAATCCGCGCTTCGGACTCAAGCTGAGCAGCGTCTCACCATTGCCGGATTCCTGCCGGCAAGCAGGCGCGCAAAGAGCCCATACAAACCAAAGCGCGATGGTTCGCGCGCGCCCAAGGGGGCCGTACTTGCGTGGCAAGCTACCCCTCAACGGCCACCCAAGGCAGGCCGCCAACCGACCAACTCAAGGGAATCGGTTTTCGCTTGTTCCAACATGGACAGGCAGCGCGATTTTCCCAAGCGCGCCGCTTCCATGGCTGCAGATTCAATCGGTAGAGCAAGGCAGTCTTCATACTCCAACAACGCTTCTCCCGGGCGACCTTGCGCCAGAAGTTCGGCGCCCACCGCCAAGCGCTTGCGCATCGGATTCGCAACGGGACCGCGCAGCCGCAGGTCATCCAGAATGGCGCAGCGGCGATGCAACCGTTCTGCGTTGCGCGCCGAGTCCATGCGACCCAAGCGCCTCAAAATGCTGGCAGAGCGATAGTGGGGCGTCGGATGCTCGGGATCCAACTGCGTCATACGCGCCAAAAGCTCAAGCGCAGCTTCCAACTCACCCGTCGACTCAAGCAATCGACTGCAACCAAGCAGTGAGCGCCAATCCTGCGGATCCCCGGCCAAGCAAGCTTCGAAGGCCGCAAGCGCTCGCTCGTCATGGCCGACATCGGCCCAGGCTTCGCCCCGAACTCGTTCCAGGCTTGGCGACCACCAACCAAGTCCCTCTGCTCGCTCTAAGCACGCAAGGGTTTCCAGCGGGAATTCGAGCAAGGCGCAGGTGACTCCCAGCCAAAACCAAAGCTCACCAGCGTCGGGCTGCAGCTGCGCGGAGCGCAACAGGTGCGAAAGGGCTCGCAAGCTGCGCTCTTGGTTCGCGTAAAAAACGCCCAATTCCAATTCTGATTGCGCGCCTCCGCTGCGTGCGTGGATTGCGAGCAATTCAAGCTCTTGCAATCCCGCTTGGCTTTGCGGCTCGAACAAGGCAACGGTCGTCAGTTCGGGCGCAAGGCACTCGAGCTTGGACAGCACCAGTGCACAGGTCGGCAGCGACCAATCTTGGCCCCCCCTCGGCGTGCCGTTGGACGACCCCATCGGCTCGACATCTGCAGTTCCCCTAGCGGCGCCCAGGGCTGCGACCGATGGGCCGTCGGCTTGGCCGACCCCACAACTCATGAGTGGAGCAACGAAAAGCAGGAAGTAAGCGCGTAGACCCAAGGGCGACCCGGCGGCCCAAGTAAGAACAGTGCTAACTGGCAGGCTAAATCCCACGCACCAATGTTATCACGCCGTAAAAGCCGCGTAAGCTCTCAGAAAATCCGCCCGTGTCATTGTCCTCCAAATGGGGCCTGAACGAGGGCCCAGATGCCCCCAATCCCGCCCAAAATCGCTCCCGCAACTCTCCAGGGGCCCCTTGCGGCGCCCGGGCACGCCTGGCATCCAGCCCGTTCGGCGACTCGCCATGGGCGTCTGCGCTCGGCCTTCAGAGGCCGCTGGAGCGGCTCAATTTGGTGCGCCCGCAGGAGCGAGTGCGACCGCTGCAAATCCAGACGATTGGAGAAGCACGACTGGTTTTGTGAAGGTCGCGGCACAGCCTTAAACGACAACCGCCGGCCCACATTCGGGCCGGCGGCTTTCCTTGGCGACAGCTGGAAACCTGTGTCCCGCTGCGAATGAGCTCTAGCTCAGCTTTTCCCAATACTCAGCGGGCATGTCGTGGGCGATTTTCAGGGCGCCGTTGGCACCACCGTAAATGGCTTCCTCAATGCGAATGACCTTGCCGCCGCCGAGCTCCTGGTGCATGTACTCTTCGATGGCCGAGTCCAACTCTCGAATCTGACTGCCTCCGCCCGCCAGCAGCACTCGATTTTTCAAGCGCTCCTGGAATTCGGGGTCAAAGGTAGCGACCAACTTGCCCAGGCCTTCGACGATGGGCGGAATCATGTCTCGACATGCGTTGCGCAATTCGTCGGTAATGTCAAAACTCGTGGGCTTACCCTTGACCGGCAAATCGACCCGAATGCGCTCGGTGTCCGTGGCCACCGTCGCATGGCGTTCCTTGATCGCCTTGATCATTTGCACCGAGAACTGCGCCTCGGGGAAACTCGTGCGAATGTTCTCCGAGATGCGTTCATCAACAAAATCCCCCGCCGACGTCAGGGTAATTTGATCGGTGTCCTCGGGCATGGTTCCGTGCATACGGCACAAATCGACCGTTCCGGCGCCGATGTCAATGACGAGCACGTCGTCAAGCATTTCCAAGCCATAGGCAACTGCAAACGGCTCCGAACACAACATGACCGAATCCACGGTTTGGCGCGCGGCGCGCACAATGGCTTCCTTGTTGTGGATCGAAGCTTGGGCCGGCGCACCGATCACGGCATAAACCAGTTCATCCTTGCGCGGCTTGGCCAATCGGATAGCTTCCTTAAGCAGGTCCTCGGCGGCCCTTTGAATTTCGTTGTCGCTCTTGTCATCGGCGTTGCTGTTCTTAAGCACACCGTGCTCCAGCGGCCGGTAAAAGCGCAGGGAAAGTCGCTTTTCCACGGCTTCATCACCGAAGAGTACGTCCTTCTTCAGCAGCTTTTGACTGACGACGTCCTTGGGATAGCCGACGTAGCTGCCAACCGTTTCGCGCACACCATTGCTGGCCGAAACCGAGGTGCGCGAAGTGCCCAAATCGATTCCGATGTAAAGCACACCTTCCTTCTTATCCGCATCTGACATGACAATTGCTGCCGCCCCCAATTCGGGGGGGCTTGATTCTTGGGGGACGATTCTGGGGGGACTGGGATATGGGACCGCGGCCGGCCCAGGCTCCGAACGCCCGGCGGCGGGCCGGGGACTTTAGTCTTTGCGAGCCCGTTCGTTGATCTGAGTTTGAAGTTCCATGTTGGCCTCAAAAATGTTGGCCATCATATGCTTCTTCGCCTCGGCGCTCTCGGCGTCTGCATTGAGGCCTTGAACGTCGCGGTAAATCGAGGCCACACCGACGTCTACATCCTTCAGCAGGCTCATGCGCTTGAGCTCATCCTCGGTCAGCTCCAGGTTCCTGGTCAGCTTCGAGATGCGCCTTTCCAGCACGTCGATTTGGCGATTGTGTTGGGTCAGGAGCTCCTGGATTTTGCCCTGTAGCGCCGCCGAATCCTCCTGCCCCTCAGCCGCCTGGGCATCCAGCAGGCTGCGCAGCTTCGCGGATAGGGATAACTCCAGGGATGCACTCGACTCCGCTTCGGCGACGGGAACCTCTTCGGCAGCGGGGGGAACGGGCGCAGCGGCGGCCAGTGGGGCCGGGGCGATGTCTTGCATGTTCGCCGTTTCGCGCGGCGCTCCACCGGGCAAGTCTGAGCGCAGGCTCTGGATGCGATCTTCCAAATCGCGGCGCAGTCGATCGAAGTCTGATTCGACCGGCTTCCACTCGATGAAACGGTCCCCCCCGTCCTCCGTGGCGGCGCGCAGGCCGTTGCCCGTGACCTCGAGCAGACCGCTGAAATGGTTGCTACTCGGATTGTCTGAGTAAGCGGCGCTGATGGAAACGCTGATGCGCAGGGTTCGCCCTCCGCCCTCGAACACCAGGGCCCTTGCTCCGCTGAGGATGCGTCGCGCCAGGGCCCTTGCGCCGTCGCGGCCCGTATAGGGCAAGATCAAGAGCAGGCTGTCTTCGATCCGGCAGCCGAGAAAATCGCCGGCGCGCAGGTTCTCGTTCATCAACTCCGCAATCGCCTCGAGAATTTCTGACTTGGCTTCGTAGCCGTAGAAATCCGTCAACTGCCCCAAACGGTCTACACCGATTAGCAGACCGGCTAAGGGCTCGCCATAGCGCCGAGCACGTTCGAATTCAGCTGCCATCAAGGCCCGCACTTGAACGGGACTGAATAGGGCCTCTTGGGAGCCGGTGAAATTGGCGGTGGGCATGCGCGTGTGGGGAGCGGCGAAGTCCCTCAATGGGCCTCGCCGAGATCGGCCGAATCCGGTGGACTGCTGCGATACCCTCGACCTGGTTTGCCCCCCGCCTTGAGACTTCCGGGCACTTGCCCGGTTCCCGGCAAACTTTTCCGGACTCGATCCGCAACGGTCGGAAATTCTAGTGTTCGTTGCGCTCGACTCCAAAAGCCAGGGCGGAAGGCCTGGGGACACATCTGGGCCCGAGAGCGGTAGTGCTTCCCTCAGTCATGGGGCCTGTCGCTTGAATTCTCGACTCCGACCGGCTCCACTCGGTTCTGGAATGCAAAGCCGTTGAAACCAGCCACACCCGCTGCCGCTCCCAAACACGCCGCCGAACCCAGCGCCGAGCCGGTCTCGGAGCGCCTGCTGGGGCAAGGACGCTCCGGAGCCGTCTACCTTGGGTGCGACGCTCAGCAGCGGCCCATCGCACGCAAGGTTTTTGCCTCGAGCGGGCTGACCAAGTGGGTGCAAGTGCTGTTCCTGGGCGCTCCCAACCCCTACGCCTGGAATCGGCACGCAGCCCGCTGCGCCTTCCTGCGCCGCCGCATCCTGGCCCAATTGGTGCCCTTCTGGAGCGCGGAGCGAATGTCCATCGCAGCCGCCACAGATTTGGTTTGGAATGCGCCCCAAGGCAGTTTCGAACTCCAAGCGGAATTCATTGACGGTCGCCCTGCGCCCCTGCATCACCCCTTGCGCAATCGCGGCAGTGGCATTGTCAGGAAGCTTTGGAACGAACTCATGCCGGAGCTCGCGCACATGCTCGAGCAAAGCGGATTCGACGGACTGACCTGGCAAGCGGGACGGGGCAATCCCGTTGCGCTCAATAACTTTCTATTCAACCCACACGTGGAAGGGCCGCCGAAGTGGGTCTGGATCGACCTGGAATCGGGCGTACCCGCACTCTTCCCCCTCGATGTGCGCACCCTCTGGCGCTATTACCTGCCGCGCTCTCGCAGTTATGGTCGCCCGCTCTTTGACGATGTGAATTGTTGGCGCCTACAGTCCTGGCTGCTGCGCAACCGGGAGCGCCTGCTGCAAAGCTTTGCGCAGCGCGAGTTGCGACAACTTTCCCAATGGACCGCAGAGCTTGCAGATGAGCAAGCGCATTGGAAGCGCGGCGGTCGCTTCGGAGCAGCTATCCAATACCGCTTGGCCAAGGGTGACCTCGATGCTAGCCAGGCACAGTACTACTCCGCCCACCGCACACGCTTTGCACTGCGTGAGTTTCGACGCTTATGCAAAAGCGGTCTGCAGCACTTGCGCCTTTTGCCCGGCAAGCTGCAACGAAGGTGGCAACGCCTGGAACTGCTTGCGGGCCTGAAAGGAGCGCTTAACTTTGTGCGCTCAAGCCTCTACCGCAAGTTGCTCGCGCGACGAGCCGTGGCCGCTCGCATTCGGCGCTGGGAAGAGCGCGCACAAGTCAGCCCGATGGAGGCCGAAATCCTGGCCGGGCATCTCGAAGATGAATCCTCTTCGTACCTGACCGACTTTGGTGTGCACTTGGCGATCAAGCCCCCGCTATATGCGGTTGAGTGGTGGCTGGCACCCGGACTCGCCGCCCTGGGTGTGATCAACCCGGCCATGTTGCCGCTGATATGGGCCGCCGCCGGCCCCATTACCCGCACGCTTTACACCGGCGGTCGCCTGCTGCAATCCCTCGCCACAGGGCGCGAAAGGCCATGGATCGCGCTAATCGTCGGCACCCTGCCCGTAATCGGCAACCTGGCCTATCCGGTGCAGCTGGTCTACTCCAGCACGGGCAGCCACCAAGTTTTGGCCCAATTCATCCTGTACGACGGCTTTGCTTGGATCGGGCGCAAAGTGCCCATCTTTGGTGGTGCGGATACTTTGCTCGAGCACGCCTTCAATCGCTTGCCCGACCATTTGGTTGGTTTGCGCAAGGGCAAGTAGCTGCGACACGGAGAATCTAATAATCGCAGCCGGCGCGTTGACTGGGCTCCGGCCGCAGCTCAGACCTCGATCAGAGGCAAAATCTCAAGCCCGTAGTCGTAGATTTCTTGCATGGCTTCGGCCTCGACGCCCAAAACCTTTTTGGCCAGCGCTTCGATGCGCTTCTTGGCGTCGTCAAAGTTATCCAGCTCGATGCGGTAGCTGATTTGATCCGCAATGGCGACGACGGCCACAATCGGGTCCTCCTCGACCATTTGGCGCGGGCCGTGATGGAATTGAATCACTTTGGAAACGGACTCGGCAAATTGCCACTGCTGTGCGACGACGGCTCCGACTTCAGTGTGGTTGAAACCGAATACATCTTGCTCGCAAACGTGAATCGGTTGATGGGTTGCGCGCGCCCGGCGGAAGACCTCGAGGTAGTCTTCGCTGAGGCTTTCCAGCATGACGACCTTGCCGATGTCATGGATCAAGCCGCATGTGTAGAACTCATCAACGGTGAAATCGCCAACGGCCGCCTTGGCCGTAGCACCAATCTTTTGGGCCAGCTGCCCGGTAAAGATGGCGTGCTTCCATACCCCGTGGATGTCGAAATCCGGAATGCTCGAAAGGGGTGCGTAGCGCTGAATTACAGAAGCTTGCAGAGCGATGTTGCGCAGCGCTCGTGCACCGACAACCTTGGCCGCCTCAATAACGGAAGTGGCCGGCTCCGCCAATCCGTAAACGGCGCTGTTTGCAATGCGCAGAACTTTGGCCGAGATGGGCGCGTCCTGAGCAATCACATCCCCGATCTCTTGGATACTGACCTTGCTGTCGCCGACCATGGAATTCACCTTGGTCACAACGTCCGGCAATGTGGGGATGGTGACCATCTCCAACAGCTCTTCCAGATCAAACTTGCGGGTTTTTGTACTAGCTTCGGAGATAACGGCCTCCAGGCAACTTGGTCATCGAATGCCTGGTTCTTCCAGACCCGAGCCCTATCGTCCCATCGAGTCGGCTTAGTTGAGCAAAGCAAGCGACCCGCCGACTGGGAATTGCGCCTGCCCGAGCGAGCCTCATCTTGCTGCACGCGCGACTCTCGCCAGGAAGCGCCTATGGCTACTGATAGCGAAAACTTTTCACCGCGGCGAAAGTCACGGCGATGGCAAAGACGCATAGGCAAGCGACTTCGCCGAGAATGCTGGCGGGGCTCGCTCCAAAGCTCACCAATTTGTGCAGGGCCTGCATGACCCAGCCGGTGGGAAGGAAATTCGCAAGGCTTTGCATCCAAGCGGGAACGACCTCGATCGGCCACCAGCAGCCGCCCAGGGCACCGAGCACATTGGCCGACAACACACCGATGCCAATCGCTTGACCTTCGCTGCGCGCCAAATTGCCCAGCAGCATTCCCAAACTTGCCATGGCCAGGGCGTACAGCAGCAGCAGCCCGAACAGGCTGGGCAATTGGGCGCCCCAGTTGATATCGAAGAAGGCCCAGCCAATCCCCATGGCCACGCCGATCTGCACGCAGCCCAAGGTGAGTTTTCCCGCCAACTTCCCCAGCACCATCGCGGAGCGACGGATTGGAGCGCAAGCCAAGCGGCGCAGGAGCCCCTGTCGGCGTTCGATCACGAGCAAAACCGCGCCGCTCGTCGTCAGCACCAAAAGCGTGAACATGACCATGGTTCCGGGCACGGCCTGTTCGAAGCCGTTGGGCACGACCTTTCGCTTGCCGGCCGGAGCCACAGTCATTGTCAGGGGACGCGGGCTCGCGCGCATCCGCTCGAAGGCAGCGGCGTCCGGCTGTTCGTCGCGCGAGCGGATCACGGCCAAGTCCGCAAGCACGCCGATGCAGGCGCGCCACAAGCGAAGCTGATCAAAATCGAGTGCCAAGCCCTCGCTTTGGCGTCGATAAAGGAGCTTCAACTCCTCCCCCGCCAAAACGCGCTCGGTCATGCGCTCGGGCAAGGTCAATAGTCGCGCAGGCTGCGAGTCGGAATCGACGTTGGAGCCTGAGTTTGAATCGCTCGCAGCTGCGTCGCCGCCGACGGTATTGGAGCTTGGGCTGTCCCCTGCTTCGATGGACGAGGCGGCCTTCGAGCTCGGCGTGTCACTTCGCCCGGCGGAATGGATCGAAAAGCCCTCCTGCTCCAAGCGTCGCAGCAGCTCCGCTTCCAAGATGGGGCTTTGGGAGGCTTCGGAATCCGCCAAGCCCTGTACGTGCAACGGATCCGGATTTTGCGCGCTTCCACCGTTCGAAAAGCCGCCCGTCATCGACCCGATAAAGAAGAAGAACAAGGCGGGCATAAAAAATGTCCACAGCCACGTCTCCTTGGATCGAAAGAGCATGCGCAGCTCGAAGCGGGCGACAAGCAGCATCGAGCGTGTGAATGACATGGGCTGCGCGTACTTTGGATCTTGAGCGTTCATGGGGAGCCCTTACTTGCGGCGCACAAAACGCGGCAGCAACACTCCGGCCAAGCCGAAGCCAATGCAAATCAACGCGATCAAGACCAAAGTCGGTAGGAACAACTGCGCGGGCCCCGAAGTTCCGGAAATCAAGGCGCGCAGGTGCACGAGGGCATAACCGTTGGGCGTCCAGCCACTGAGCACAGCAATAAAGTCCGGCATGGACTCCAGTGGGAAGAGGGAGCCGCCCAGCAGGAAGAGCGGAATGAGCACGCAACTGGTAATCATGTTGGCGCCCTGGCGCGTGCGACCCAACAACTGCAACGGCATGAACAAGGCCAATAGCGCCAGACCGGTGAGCGTGCTCCAAAGCGTGGCCCAAAAGGGGTGAGCGAACTCTTGCCCCAGTACGTAAGTGGCCAAAAGCATCACAAAGCTTGCAGCCAAGCCCATCACGCACAAACTCGCCAGGCCCTTGCCGGCCAGCAAATTGCGGATGCCCAGAGGCGCACTGGTGACCCGCGCGAGCACGCCCCACTCACGCTCTTTCCAAAGATCTTCGGAAAGGCCCTGGGCCATGAACAAGAGCGCCATCAGCAAAAAGCCAGGCAGCATGATGCTCAAGAATGTGGCCTGATGCTCCGCGTCTTCCTCCGCCGTTGGCGCAGGCACAAATTCCACCTGCAAACGCGGAGGTAGCAAGACCTGCCGCAGGCCCTCCAGCACTTGATTGACCTCCACACTCAATGCGGCCACGCGCAAATCGGGAAGCACCCATTGCCCAGCTTGGGGCTCCAGGTCCAGATCGCGAAGGCTTTCGCCGAATAGCTGATCCGCGTAGAAGGCCAACTCCAACAGCATCTCGAGCGACTCTTCCACCATTTGCGGCAGAATGCGCTGGGCGGGATTGGTGATCAATTCCAGGTTGGCCGGCTCGCCGTCCAAAAAGGCGCGCGCCAAATTGGGCGGCAGAATCAGAAGCGCCGATGCCTCGCCATTGTTGATGCGCCGGCGACCCTCTTCGATGCTCGTGCGCTCCACATCGAGCGGAGCGCCACCATTGCCGGCGCCGGCGAGAATGGACCCGAGCAGGCTTTCGTCGCTTTCCGCCAACAGCAACTGGGGCCTTGGCGAACTGGCGGGACTGGAGCCGCCGCCGAAAGCCAAACTGATCAGCGTTCCGATGCAGGCCGGAATCGCCAACCACAGGATCAGACTCAGGGGATCGCGCCGGTGGCGCTGCAAATCCTTCCAAGCGGCTTGCAGGATGGGCCGCATTTATTCCCGCAGCTCCTTTCCCGTCAACTTGATGAACAAGCTCTCCAGGCTCGGGCGCGTTAAAACCGTTTCGCGCACAACCGCACCGGAGTTTGCTAGCGCCGAAAACAAACTGGGCAATTTGCGCGATGCCTCGCCCTTGGCCAAAACCAAATGTTCTGTTGTGACCTGTACAATTTCAGCCTCGGCCCACTCGGGTACTTGCGGCAGCAACGAACGTATGGCGGCGACATCGAAGTGTCCGCCCAAGCGCACCAACTCGCGCTCGGCCAATTGCGTCGACAGCTCTTGCAACGTTCCGCATGCGATCACGCGGCCCCGATCGACGATGGCCAAGCGATCGCAAAGGCTTTCGGCTTCCTCCATGTAATGCGTGGTGTAAAGCACCGTTCGCCCGCGCTCGGCTTCCTCGCGCACCAAGTCGAGCAACTTGACCCGGCTCTGCGGATCGACTCCCACCGTGGGTTCATCCAGCAGCAGCACGTCGGGTTCATGCACCAGGCCGCAGGCGAAGTTCAAACGTCGCTTCATCCCGCCGCTGAAGGTGGTCACGCGGTCGCGGCGTCGATCCTCCAAACCGATTCGATCGAGAACTTCGGAAACTCGGTCGCGCAATCTCGCACCGCCCAGGCCCCACGCCGCCCCAAAGAACTCGAGGTTCTCCTGGGCGGAAAGATCCTCGTAGAGCGCCAGCTCCTGGGGCACCAAGCCCAGCCGCGATTTAACCTTGGTGGGCTCCAATTGAGCATCCATGCCGAGCACCGTCACACTGCCCTTGCTCGGCTTCAGGAGCCCGCTGATGCAACCAAGGGTGGTCGACTTGCCGGCTCCGTTGGGCCCCAGCAAGCCAAAGATCTCGCCCGGTCGGGCCTCGAAGCTCACGTCCTCCACGGCCGTGACGTCTCCGTATCGCTTTTGCAATTCCGTGATTTGTATCAATGCGACCTCCGCAAGCTGGGCTCTCGTGTGCGTCCGTTCAAAAACCGGGCTCCAAGAGTGTCAGCCCCGGTTGCTTCGTGCACGCAAGCAATCCAATCCTTCGATCAAAATCGAATTCCTTGCGATTCCGACCACCCAAAGCTGCCCGAACGTCAAGTACCCACCACCTACCCCAGCTCTCCGGCGCCCCCGCGGACTCCTTCCCATTCAGGCTGATTGCGCCCAAAAACATCATGCAAAGCCATTGCCCTTCGAAAACGCTTCTTTTCCTGCTATGGCCCCTGCTTCTCGGCGCCTGCCGCAGCGCCCCAAAGCTGGGCGCGCCGGCCGGCCCGGATGCGGCGGGAATCGATTCCGTTCTGCAAGACCTCTATGCAGTCATTTCCGGACCGGCCGGTGAGCCCCGTGACTGGGACCGCTTTCGCGAGCTCTTTGCGCCCGAAGCCCGATTGGTCGCGCGCGCGGGCGCAACCGATCAAGACGGCATGAGAGTCCAGGTCATGACTCCCGATGACTACATTCGCCAAGCCGAACCCTACTTTGCGCAGAGCGGCTTCCACGAATCCGAGCTGGCTCGTCGAGTGGAACTGTTCGGCGATCTGGCACACGTGTTCTCCACGTACGAATCCCGCGTAGCTCCCGAGGATGAGCTGCCGTTCCAACGCGGCATCAACAGCATTCAACTGCTGCGCAGTGCAGATGGTTGGAAGGTCCTGCACCTCACTTGGGAGTCCGAAAACGATCGGCGCCCGCTGCCGGAGTGCTACTTGATTTCACCTCCCTGAGCAGCGGGACCCCTTGGCGCGCCGCGCCCATGGCGAGTTGGGCTGCGGATGTTGGACGCGTGCTGCCCCAAAGAGAGCCTGGTCCCAGCCGATCGCCACTTTGAGCCCTGGCTCCGTGGAACTGGGGCCGGCCGCCTATGGTAAAACCTAAGGGCACCGAGGGAGCTTCCATCGGCACTGCACTTGGGTATCACAGAGCCGGGCATGGAATCGAATCAAAGCGGAACTTCGCTCGACACGAGTGCATCCCCCCCCAGACGCACCTGGGCCCGGGGGCTGCTCTGGTTGTGTGCGCTGCTTTCATGGAGCCTGGGGCTGGCCTGGATCTACAGCATTGACGAAGCCAGTTTCCTGACCCACTGCGCCAAGGACGATTCCTTTTACTACTTTCAAATCGCACGCAATATCGCGCGCGGTTTGGGCCCGAGCTTTGATGGCGAAGAGCTGACCAATGGCTTGCAACCGATTTGGTGCGCCGTGTTGGTGCCCATTTTCGCTTGGATTGAGGATCCTTCCCTAGCTGCCCGCACGGGCTGTGCGCTCTCACTGACGTTTTACTGCGCAGCCTTCTTGGTGTTTGCCCGGCTTTTGCGGCCCTTGGTCGGTCCCTGGCCCAGCGCACTGGCCTGCTCCGCCGCGTTGCTCTCGGAGCCCATGCACCGGCTCGGTATGGCCGGCATGGACTTCTCCCTAAACCTGCTGCTGCTGCTGCTTTCGATCGCCGCCTACCTGCGCATGGGCAAGCGAGGCTTGCCATTGCCGGCGCGCGTGCCCCTACTTGTGGGCATAACCGTAGGGGTGTTCTGCATCCAGCGCCCCGATACGTGCGTGATTGCGGTCTTGCTGACCCTGCCGGTTCTGATGCGCAAGGGCGGGTTGCGCGACAGTGCCTTGCTGCTGGCGGGTTCATTACTCATCGCATTGCCCTACTTGGGCCTGTCGCAATGGGCCTTCGGCGCTCCCATGCCAGTATCGGGCAGGCTCAAGACCAACACCGCCCTGAGTGTAATTCGCGAAACGGAAGCCGGTCTCAAGGGACCGATGGAGACCTTCGCCTTCGGCTTGCGAGGTCCCACCCTGCAACCGATGCAAGCACTCATAGGAGGTCGTTGGAGCCAGCCCTTGAATAGGAATGTGCCGGCCGCAAGCACCGTCCTTGGGTTGATGCTATTGCTAGCACTTGTTGTGCGCCGGCGCGGCCCCCCAATCCGTCAAAGCCGCAACAGCATCGCGTTGCCCATCTTGGCCGGAGCCGTGATCCACTTGGTGATTGTGGCCATTTTCCTCTTTCCGTATGTGAAGTACGGAAACTGGTATTTCTCTCCGCAGATTTTGGCCGGAACCATGCTGCTGGCCTTTTCCCTGCGCGGACTGGCCCTGATTTTGCCCGCTGCCTGGGTTCGAGCCGCCGGCGGACTGGCAGGCTTGAGCCTCTTGGCTGGAGCCGGCCAGTATCAGTTATCCGCTTGGTCCGCTCTCAGTCCGCCCGCCGATCAAGTTGAAAGAGTCGCGCTCGAAGTTTCGGAGTGGATGCGCACAGAACTGGGGCCGGATGCGCGCATTGGAATTTTCAATGCCGGACGCGTCGCTTACTACACCGATGCTTGCGTGGTAAACCTGGACGGCCTAGTAAATACGCATCAATTCGCCGAAGACATTTGGATGTACACGGGGCCCGAGCCCTTTTCGAATCGCTTCTTCAACTACATCGTGGACAAGCGACTCGAGTACATGGTCGATGTTTGGCCCGCATTCGCCGAGGGGCAAATGCCGCGCGCGCGCTTCGGCCCCAAAATCGCCAAGTTGTTTGAAATGATTCGCATCTGGCCCGTCGCCCAGAGCTACGACGGCATCAAACCCGGTTCGTATCAACTCTACCGATTCGATATACAGGGTGCTTTGGCACTGCGGCGGGAGTTCCTGGGGAGCGAATGATCGGTCATGGCTAAATCCACGGCCTTTTTTTTATCCGGCGCCGCCGCACTCGTTTACCAGGTCATTTGGGCGCGGCTCCTGGCTCGCTTGCTCGGTAGCGATGCACTGGGAATTTCGATCGTCCTAGCGATTTTTATGTCGGGCTTGGGCTTGGGTGCCTGGGCCGCGGCGCGCCCCATTGCTCGCCTTCGTGATCCGCGGCGCACGTATGTCGCGCTACAACTATTCATGGCCCTATGGGCCGTTTGCTCGCCACATTGGATCGGCGCCCTGGATCCGGTGCAGGCCCTGCCCGCACGCGCACTGGTGGCGGCTTTGCTATTGCTGCCGCCGACTTTGGTTATGGGCGCCGGCTTTCCACTCATGGGCCGCCTGTGCATTCAAAGCCACGCCGAAACCGGCGAGCAGACTTCGCGTTTCTACGCGGCCAACACCATGGGCGGAGCCTGCGGCGCCCTGCTCGCACCCTTCGCGTTCATGCCGGCGTTCGGTTTGACGCTGGGCCTTGCGGCGGGAGCCGCGTTGGACCTGTTGGCGGGCGCGCTCGCATGCTTCTGGAAGACCGGCACAGAGACCTCCAGTGCCCGAGATTCGGCCAACAACACGAGCTCGCACCCAAGCGGAACAAAACCGTCCCTCGCCCATTGGAGCCGACCTGCGCACGCGCTATTGCTGAGCAGCTTTCTACTTGGCTTCGCAAGTCTCGCCCTGGAAGTACTCTTAACCAGGCTGTTGATTAGCGTGACCGGCGCTTCGGTGTACGCCTTCGCCATTGTGCTTTTTGTATTCCTGGGCAGCTTGGCCCTCGGCAGTTCCCAGGTTGCCGCCCGCTTGCGAGCCGGTGCAAACCCCAATCAGTTGCTGGCCCTGTGCGCCCTTGGGGTGGCTCCGGCGACCTTGATCGGTCTATTTGCCCTGCGCTGGCAGCTGGGCGAAAGTGACCTGTTCGCGGGGCTTGCCAACCGATTGCCAACCGGCGCAAATTCATTTCGGCTTTGGAGCTCCCACGCATTGTTCGCCGTTTTCTGCTTGGCCCCGCCGGCGCTCTTGTTCGGCGCTGCGCTTCCGGCCTGCGCCGCCGCCCTGCGCAAGCTGGACCGGGCCGCCACTGAATTGGTGCTCGGACGCTTGTACGCCTTCAATACTGCGGGTGGAACCATGGGCGCCCTCGCGGCTGGACTTTGGATGCTGCCCAACTTCGGAACGCGCGCATCCCTGTTTGCTTTGTTTGCGCTGACTTGGACTGCCGGGCTCCTGGTGCAACGCGGGACGCGCCCCTGGTGGGCCTTGCTGATAACCGTCTTGCTACTGCCCCTTCATCGGACCTCGCCGAGCAGCATGGCCGGTGCGAGCACGCGCGCTTTGATCGAAGGTCGCGACTCGACCGCCCTCGTCCAAGACATCGACGTCCCCGGCAAGCCCAGCGTTCGAGCCCTGCGAATCCACGGAAAGGTGGTCGCCACCAGCGCGCCCGTGGACCTGCGCTTGCAACGCTTCCTGGCCGCCATCCCGGCCCTGGAGGCCGGGCGTGTTGACAACGCAATCGTGATCGGCCTGGGCACGGGCATGACCGCCGGCACGTTGCTCGACTTCCCTTCGCTCAAGAAGGTCACGGTGCTCGAAATTTCCACAGCGGTGGCCCGCGCAGCGCGCGAGTTTGACCCGTGGAACGGCGCTCTGTTGGACGACCCGCGCACGAATCTGCGCAGCGCCCGGAACAACTGGGACTTCTGGAC
>JAJDES010000426.1 GCA_029259675.1 Planctomycetota bacterium | reverse complement strand
CGCGACCCTTGCGGTCGTAGAAAATCGAAAGCGGAGCGGGCAAGCCGTGATTGCCGAACCAGCGCGAAGCCATGGTTTCGATCCCCGACCGTTGGTCGGCGCTTTGCAAGCGAGCCAGGGGTACCTCCGTCAAACCGAGCCCATCCATTTCTTCGCGCAGGGCTTGCATGTCTATGTCGGGGTCCATGCAACCGAGTTGCAGGCCGAGCTGCTCGGAATGCTCCGTGAGGATGTCCGGCAAGCGGGCCAATTCACGCCGACTGGCAGCACTGCTCGGGTCGAAGAGGACAACCAACGTGTGGCGCGGCCTGCGCCCGTCAAAAAGCACGCGCTGCCCCTCGGCATCGACCAGAGGCAGGAAATCCACAAATTTCAGACGCCGTTCGCGGGTGGGTTGGATGCGCTGTTTGTACTCGGCCCACTCAATTGGCGCCACGCGAGCTTGGCCCGTGGGCTCTGTTGATTGGAGTTCGATCCGTTCGACGCCGGCGTCCTGGGTGATGCGCAGGCGCGCATCCAAGGGCAAGTCTGAGTAGTTGTCGACGCGACCGTCGGGCCATGTGATTTCCAAATTCGCGGGCGCGGAACTTTCCCCGAGGCCGAAGTGTTGGGCCAATTCGTGTTGGCTCAGGAAACCCCAGCCGAGGGCTACGTCGCGCCTGAAGCTGCGGCCGCCCGCTTGCAAACTGAGTTTGGTGCCCGCGGCCGAATGCCCCAGGGCCGGAATCGGATCGATGATCATGAAATGGCCGGCGGGCGAACTGTCGTTGCGCAACACGTACAGATGCGGAGGCGTTGCGCTGGTGCCGACCAAGTCGAAATCGCCGTCGCCGTCCAGATCGCCCATGGCCAAGCCGCGTCCGTCGCTGACTTGATCGAGGCCCAGTACACCGGCCATCTCCCGAAAGTTGCCCAGGCCGTCATTGGAGAAAAAGGCTGAGCGTTGATGTCCGGCCCAGGACCACCCGTATTCGGAATTGAGCGTGAACTGAGCGTAGGTGCGATCCCAATCTTCACCCGCAGCAAGTGCGCGCAGGCCGTGCCGCCACCAAACGCTGTCCCAGTCGCGTCCGTCGTCCACACCGTGCGAAAGGAAGCCGTTGACACATTGAATGTCGAGGTCGCCGTCACAATCCAAGTCGAGCATGGCCGTGCCCCAGGCCCAGGCGCCGGCCCGCGCGCCGCGCTCCGTTTCACCTTCGACCAAAACACGCGTTCCGTCGTCGAGCGTTCGGTTGAAGACCGGTGTGTTGCCCTTGGACATGCGCTCGCGCACGGCTCGCAACTCGCCCGCATCCGCTAAATGCCCCCGGGAGGCAATCATGCGCTCGGCTTCGATGGCCTCCATATTCGACACGTACATGTCGAGATCGGAATCCCCGTCGAGATCGAACCATGCGGCGCTCATGGAGTAGCCGGGATCGATGTCGGTTTCGACTTCGGCCACAAAGCGCGGTGTTCCATCCGGACCCGATGGGGCGGCGCGGTAAAGAATGTTGGGCCCGAAGTCGTTGGCCACATAGAGGTCGATGTCGCCGTCTTCATCCGCATCTCCGAAGGCACCGATAAAAGACCAGCGTGTGTTTTCGCCGTCCAAGCCAAAGGCCTCGGTTGCATCTTCGAATTGACCGTCGCCCAGTCCGCGCAAAAGTTGATTGGGGCGACCGTTGGTGGCGTTGCTGGGGGAGTTCGGACCGGGATTGATAAAGGCTCCGTAGCCGCAAACGTAGATGTCCAAATAGCCATCCCCGTCCACGTCGTGAGCGCTCAAACTCGACGGCAGGGAGTTGTCGTGGGAAGCCAGAATCGGTTTGGCCACAAAATCACCGGGTGCGCGTTGCTCGTAATAGATGCAGTGCTTGCGCTTGGCTGAGAAAACCAAGTCCTGGTCCCCGTCCAGATCGAAGTCGGCAGCCAACACTCCGTAGGTACCGCCGTCTTCGCGCAAGCCCCACTCTGTCGTGCGCTCCACAAAGCGTCCGCCCGCATTTTCGAAAACGCGAATGGGCAGCGTGCAGACCAAGTCCAAGTCTTGATCGCCGTCCAGGTCGGCCAAGGCCAGGGCGCGATTGAAACCGGATACACCCAGCGCATGGCGAGGGTCGAGCGACGTGCCTTCGAACCACTCACGGGTCGTGTCCACAAATGCAGGTGCTTGGCTGATCAAACTATGACCCGTGCGGGACTCCAGGCTTTCGCATTGCCAACCGGCACTGGAAGCCTTGTCCGTGCCGCTATTTTCAGTGGCGATCCATTCGCTGCTCCACAGCCCGCGGTCTTCTCGCAGACCGCCATTGGATAATTCGCCGTTGGCGATCCACTGAATGTCCACGCTGGCACTGCGTCCGTCGGCCGAGAAGCGGACGCCGGCAGGGGTCAACTTCACAAAGCGCAGGCGAGCGAAGGATGCGCGCCAGGCCTGCACCTCGGACAACCATTGCCCGGGCTCCAGTCCCATTGCGTTGCCACTTGTCGAAACTTCCCGCCAAGCCGATTGGGTTACGCCCTGCCCCAGTTCCACTGCACCTTCCAGGGCGAGAGCGGGGGATTGCAGCCCTGCTTGCGCGGTGAAAATCTGCCCCAGGAATTTTTCACTGCCTTCGCGTCCCGTCAGCAAGTGTCGCAGGGATTGCAATTGTTGCGCGGTCAGCTCGAGGCAAAAGACTTCCTCGCTCCACAATTCATCGTCAATGGCGGCGTACTCGGCCGAAGTGACCGGGCGCCTGGTCGGATCGCCCTGCCAGTCAAAACCGCCCACGGCATTTTGACCGAGGGCATCGTCGATGTCGCGACCGGCGAATTCCTGACCCTCAAGCTGGACGGCGCCTTGCACTTTGGCGCGCAGCTCTGGGCCGTCGATGGTGAAGCTGGCCAAGGCTTGCCGTTGTTGCTCGTCACCGCTCGGCTTGCAGGCTGCCAAAAGACAAACGAACAGAGTTGAGATTAGGCGAGTGGCCTGGAAGCCCATCGGATTCGTTCGGGTGGCTCGAATTCCTTCAGTTCGGTGCACAGGATTTGGGTGGGGAATGGGCGATTGATTGAACTGGGATGGAGGTGCTGCCACCGGGCCGCGCATTGCACTACGATCTTCGGGCCATGGCTGAGCAATTGAACCAACTTAAGGGCGGGAAATCCTCGCCCATCGCGCCCTTCCTAGCAATCGTCCCCTCATTGGCAATCGCGCTCTCCCTGCTCGTTTCCTGTTCTGATGGCTCCAAGCCAGAGCCGGGAGCCGAGGCGGATGAAATCGCGCAATTGTGGGCGCTTGCGGACCTGGAAGAACTTTGGAGCCTGGGCACCCGGGCCGTCGGCAAAACAGAGCAGCGCGAATTCGGCCAGGCCGTAGAGGTCTGGGACGAAGTCCTCGAAAAGGTGCCTTTTTGGTACACGGCCAGGATCAATCGCGCGATCGCACTTTTTTCGGGCAACGAATTCGATGCCGCGCGAAGCGAGTATGAACGGGTCTTGGCGGCCTTCGAGTCGAACCCCTGGGCCCACTACGGACTGGGACTTTTGGATGCTCGCGACGGTCGGTGGGAGCCGGCGGCTGCTCACTTTGAAGCGGTGATCGCTATCGATCCGAGCGAGCCGGATAGCCATTGGCAATTGGGCGAAGCCCAAAGTTTGGCCGGTCGGTTGGAGGAAGCGGCCCGCAACCTGGAAACGGCCGTGGAGCTCGATCCCAATCACGGCGCGGCCTGGTATGCGCTGGCCAATGTGCGCGGGGAACTGGGCTTGGGCGAAGAATCGCAACAGGCCCGGGAAACCCATGCCAAATTGAAGGCAAGCGGCAAGGCGACGCCGCGCGCGGATCGCTACGGCCGCCAGGGTTTTTACGCCATGGCCCTGCGACCGGAGAATTGGGAGATTCCCAGGCCCGCGGCTGCGGGAGACGCCTCCGGACTAAGTGTCTTTTTCAGCGACGGCAGCGAGGACGCGCGCTTTGACTTGCCGGCTCTAAAACACGGTGGAAGCGGCAGCACCGATATTTCCACCTGGGGAGTGTTGCCGGAAGCGTTGGCGGAAATGTCGGGCGGCATTTCCGCAGTCGACATGGACATCGACGGAAGCATGGACTTGGTCCTGGCGCACTGGGGCCGTGGGCCCGAGGCGCGCATCTTGCTTAGCGACGGCGCGGGCGCCTTTACGGATGCTTCCTCGGATTACGGCCTCGATACGGGTTTGCCCGCCCAAACGGTGGCCTTGGCCACGGCGGATTTTGACGGCGATGCGTTGCCCGATCTTTTCCTGGGCCGAGCGTCCGCTGACCGCGCCTTGGCGCGCCCCATGGATGAGGATCGCGGGGCTTTCGAACGCGAGTTGGAAGGCTTCGAAGATGCGGTGGAGGAAACCTATTCAGTTGCGGTCGGCGACATCGACCAGGACGGCGACTTGGATCTTTTCCTCGGTCGCGCCGGCGGCGTCGCACTCTACCGTTGGGAGGGCGGCGGTTTTGCCGACGTCACGCGCGACAGCGGTTTCCTCAGCGGAGCCCCTTGCCTGTCGGTCCTGCTGACCGATGTCGACGGCGATCAAGACGTGGACTTGGTGGCGGGAACACCCCAGCCCAGCGTATGGCTCAACGATCGCATGTGGCGCTTTCGCGTCGGTGTCCTGCCGGGTGTGAGCGAGCGCAACGTGCCCTTCGGTTCCGTCAGCTTGGCGGATCTCAATCAGGATTTGGAAGTCGATTGGACCCTGGCCAATCCGATCGGTCCAAGTGACCTCTTGGTCGCCCAGGAGGGCGGCGGCTATGTTGCGGATCCGACTTTTGCAGCGGCCGCGCCCGGCTCGGCTTTTTCCATTCATTGCTCGGATTTTGACCGCGACGGGGACCAAGACGCGTTGGTGGTCGGTCCGAAGCCGGCCTTGCTGTTGCGCCAGAATGATGGGAGTTGGCTCGATGCCAGTGCGGCATCCGGCTTGGATGAATTGGCGCCGCTGTTCGCCCAATCCCGCGGCAGTGTGCTCTTCGATGCCGACAGCGACGGAGATTTGGATTTGGCGCTGGTTCGCAACGGAGCATCGCCTCTGTTGTTGCGCAATGACACGGCGGCCGGCGGCAGTTGGATTGCCGTCTTGGCCCAGGGCATTGCGGATCCTTCGGCTGCGCGAGGCAAGAGTTTGGGCCACGGTTCGCGCATGGAGGTCATCCATGGAGCGCGGACCCACGTGGGCATGGCGGGTTTGGGCGGAGGATTCGCTTCGGTGGCTCCGGTTCAATTGCATGTCAATTTGCCGACCGCGCAGAACTCCGACTTTCGGATCAGGTGGGCCGATCTCAAGGTCCAATCGGAATTCGACTTGCAACCCGAAACCCTGCACGAGATCGAGCAAGTGGATCGCGAGGATGCGAGCTGCCCGGTGCTGTTTTATTGGAACGGCAGCGAAATGACCTACCGCACGGACTTCCTCGGCGGGGGTGGCTTGGGCTTCCTGATCGAGCCGGGCCTGTACGGCGCACCGGACCGCGATGAAGTGGTTTGGATCGGGCGCGACTTGGAAGCGCGCGCCGGAAACTACGAGTTGATCATCAATGAACCCATGGAAGAGGTCACCTACCTCGATCGCGTGGAACTCATTGCCGTCGAGCATCCCGCGGGAACGAGCGTATTGCCCGACGAACGCTTTGTTACGGGCGGAGTTGCCGCCACCGGTCGAGCCCTGGTTTATCGCACCAAAGAGCGCGCTTTCGCAAGCTCAGCTATCGTGCGCGAATTGCCGGTCGCGCATGAGGATCGCTATTTGGATGAAGTCAACGGCGCGCAAGTGCGCGACGTGCGGGGCGCGTTGCTCGAAGTCGATCGCAACTTCACCGGACCCGGAAGGCCGCACCGCAGGCTCTTGGGCTACGCAGCTCCCTGGGCCCTGGAACTCGAGTTTGATTCGCAACAACTAGGGGTGACCACCGGCGAGTCCGAAGCGCTGCTGCTCGTGCTGCACGGATGGGTTGAGTATCCCTATTCGCGGCTCAATCTCGCTGCGAGCCAAGAGGGGTTGGGGCTGGAGACCTTCTCGCTGGAGGTGGAAACCGAGCCCGGACAGTGGGAACGCGTCCTGGATCAATTCGGATACATGGCCGGTAAGGAGCGGGCCATGGCAATCGATGTCGCGCCTTATTTGGATGGTCAGATCGGCGCCAATGGGCTGCGCGTGCGATTGGTGAGCAACATCGTTTGCTACTTGGATCAATTGTTCCTGGTGCGCGAACGAGCTGTGGATCGGCGCAATTTGCGGATCCACCGCGCACCTGCATCCACAGCGGAATTGGCCTATGGCGGTTTCCCGAAGGACTATTTGCCCGACGGCAAGAAGCCCCATCGCTACGATTATTCAGCGCGGAGCAGCTTCAGTGATTTCAAGCGTTTAGGGGGTCGCTACACCCAATTCGGTGACGTGTTGGAACTCCTGGAGCAGGGCGATGATCGCTTCGCCATCTTTGGCAACGGGGAGGAAGTGCGGTTGCGCTTTGCGGCTGACGAGTTCCCCTCGCCGAGCTCAGGTACGTTGCAAACGTGGCTTCTGGCGACTGAGGGCTGGTGCAAGGATATGTGCCCACTGACGGCGGAGCCCACGACTGTTGAGCCCCTGCCCTATGGGGCCATGGAGAACTATCCGCCAAAGGTCGATTTGGGAGCGCAACACCCGGCGGTGCTCGCGCCGGTCAATTCCAGGCTCTTGGAAAAGGACTAGCCGCGGCGTCAGTGCTGCAAGTACTTAGCCGCAGTTCCATGGGATCGGCGCGAACGGTGGCTCGGTTATGAACAAGCGCCGCCAAGTCAAGACTTGGCTGTCTGCCAAGCCAGATGCAGCGAGAGCTTTCGAACGCCCGCAGCGACTTTCTCCATAGCGGCGCTCATGCGGTTCTCAAGGGATCAGGGTTACGGGCATGAAGTTGCTCGCAAAATCGACCGGAGCTCCGAAGGTCGGTGACGCCACATAGGCGTGATAGAGGGTGATGCCCATCAGGCTGGGTTCGCTACCCGGCGGCAGGCTGAAGCTCGCTTGCGAGACGCCGTTGCCGTCGAAAAAGCCGATGAAGGAGCCGAAGGGGGCCGCGAAGGGTTTGGACAAGGTCAGCTGGAAGTAGGCGTCGAATTGCAGCGGCAAATTGACGGGGCCGAAGTTCAAGCCGGGCGTGGTTCCGCTCGCGGATCCGAACATCCAGTAGGTTGCGCCCAAAACCGGTGTGCCGCCGTCCAAGTCGAAGGCCACGGCTCCGCCGCCGGCGAGGGATAATTCGTTCACGCTGGCGGACAGGGCTTCGCAGTTGTCGAGCAGCCCGTTGTTGTTGAAGTCGTGGGCTACGCCCTCCAGCAGCTCGAGCTCGTCCGAAAGACCGTTTTCGTCGCAATCGACGCAGCTGCTTTCGACGACTTCAAAATCGTCGAGGGCCGCTTCCACGATCGAACCGTTGCCGTTGTCGGAGGCGATAAATCGCACGCGCACGTTGTTGCTGAGCGGGACAAAGTCGCGCACGCGAAATTGATGGTAGATCCAGCCGCCCTTGGTCTCGTCGCCGAAGGGACCGACGGTTTCGACCGTCACGTAGTTGGTCCCGTCCTGGGTTATCTCGACTTCGAAAACGTCGTCGCCGTCAAAATTGTGAAAGCTTGAATTGGAGTACCAGCGCCAGTAGCGCACAACCGGATCGCCCAAGCCCGACAGGTCGAGCACCGGGCTGGTCAAGGTGGTGGATCCGCCGTCCACATCGTTGAAGCCGTCCGAGGCACCGGGGAAGGATTGACCCGTGAACCAGCACATCGTTCCGGCGGGGCTGTGGTCATCTTCCGCTTGAGCGCCACTGGCGAGCGGGTCGCCGCGCTCCCACAACCCGGTGGTGGCCGTGTCTCCGGCGGCTCCCGAAATCCAGCCGGTGGTCGATTCCATGTCGTCGGCGAAGATC
>JAJDES010000425.1 GCA_029259675.1 Planctomycetota bacterium | reverse complement strand
GATCCCTGGCCTACGGTCCCGATCGCAGGGCGTGGATTACGCCGCGTTGGAAGCTGATTCTCGGCGGCAGTGCGGAAGAGCGCATTTTGCTCTTCAATCGCGAGCAGGATCGCAAGGAGCGCAAAGACGTCGCTCCGGTGCGGGGTGAAATCGTCGAGCAGCTGACCCAGGCACTACTCGAGGCAGAGCAAAGCCTCGGCCTGCGCCAGGGAGAGGCGGCCACCTACAGTGCCGATGAACTACTCGACCTCGAGGCCCTGGGCTATGTCGGCAACAAGGACCAGCCCGGCTCCCAGGAATCGGACCAGTAGTGCCCGCGCCGGGAGCACTCATCCCGCAACCTGGGCGGGTCCCCGCGACAGACCGATCTCAGCCTGAAACGACTTGGCTTGGGGCGCTTTTCTCGGCTTGAAACTCCGCTCCGGATGCCCCAAAAGCGTCTGAGCAGGGCCGCGGGGGGGCATTCCTGAGCTTGGGGGGATCAGCTAGCACTTTGCAATTGCTTCCCTGGGCAAGACAGGTTTTGCTTGGGCCTGGCTTCACCGTGAGAGGGGGAACCTAGGAGCGTCATGCAGATTCGAGTTTGCCCATTCGTCCCCCACGACCGGATTTCCGGTCCGTCCAGTCCCCACTACGGGTCTCTCTCCGGCGGCTCCCAAGCCCCGGTCGGCCGCCCAGCGAGAGACCTTGTGGATCTCGCCGCGCCTCCCTCCGACGGCAGCGGATTGGGCTCCACGTTCGCCCGTCAAACGGCCGGCCCTCACAGAACCGGCTCCCTCTATGGCGGCCCCCCTAGCGCCCCCGCCCAAGGGCTGCGCGCACTCAGCTGCGCAATCGGCTTGGCTCTGATTTCCAGCGCCTGCGATTCGGGCTCCAGCAGAAGCAATTCGCCGGTTCCGACGGTTTCCGGAGCTGCGATTTACGTCGACGAGAACGCCAACGGTATCTGCGATGCCGGCGACTCCTTGATCCTGCGCTTCAATCAGGGCATCGACGGCCAAAACCTCTCAGCCGACAACTTCGACTTACCCGTTTCCGGCGACAGTCTCGGCAGCGGCGTCAACATTGCCCCTGGAACGGATTCATCCAGCCTGCGAATTGTGCTGGGCAGCGGCCCCGCCATCAAAACACGCCAGCGCTTCAGCGAAGGGGTTGCGAGTGCCAATGCATCTTCCGGTGTAGACATTTCGGCCAACGCTACGGCCGGAGTCATACTCGGTACATCCACGAACCTAAGCGCCGTTCCGATAGGCGGAGTGGACTTGGTTCCCGGCTTTCTTGAACTTGCCGGTCTCAACGGTGCGCCGGTAACCGTCAGCAGTTCCGCGGGAGCCGACTTGAATGCGGACGGCAGACGCGACGCCATCCTGGGCGTATTCGGCGCGGGCAACCGCGTTTATTACGGCGACGGAAGCGGTGGCTTGTCCGATAGTGGTCAGAGCTTGGGTACGGCCGCCACACGCGATCTCGCACTCGGCGATCTCAACGGCAACGGCAGCGTGGATTTTGTTGCTGCCAACGACTTTGGTCAGCCCAATCGTATTTGGCTCAACGATGCCACCGGCGTGTTCAATCCAACGTTGCAGGACCTTGGCAGCGGCCCAACTCTCAGCGTTGACTTGGCCGACATCGACCTCGACGGCGACCTCGATTTCGCCGCGGGCAATATCGGTATCAACTCGATTTGGAGCAACGACTCCAGGGCCGGCTTCACACCCTTGAACCAGGGCATATCGCTTGCAGGCTTTCAAACCGGAGTGATTTTATTTGGAGATTTAGACGGTGACGGCGACGCCGACTTGGTCGAAGGCAATCGCGGCTCCCAAAGCGATCGCGTTTACTTCAATGACCGCTCCGGTTTCTTTGACGACAGCGGGCAAAACCTGGGTTCAGCCAGCGCAACCGATTTGCTTCTCGTCGACTTCGATCGCGACGGAGATTTGGATCTCTTCCAAGGCAATGGCAACGCTGCCAACCAACTCTTCAACAACAATGGAGCAGGGCTGCTGACGAAGTCCGAACAATCCATCGGGCGCGCCGGCACCCGCAGTCTGGCGGCTGTCGATTTGGATGCCGACGGTGCCATGGATGTCGTCGAAGCGGCCCTTGACGGACAATCGAGCGTAGCTTGGATGAACACCGGCGAAGGCGCCTTCGCAGCGGAATCCATCGATTTGGGCGGGCGCGAAGCCATCACCTTGGACCTGGGTGACTTCGATCTAGACGGCGATGCCGACGCCCTGCTATGGGACGAATTCGGCCAGGGCCGCGTGTTCTTGGGCTCACTTTCCGGAACGTGGGGTCAGGCCAACTTGACCCTCGAAGGAGGCGTCGGTCCCACCATGGACACGACCGATCTATTGATCGCGGATTGGAATCGCGACGGCCTGCCCGACTTCGCGGAAGCTCGCACCAATGGTTTGCCCAATCGCATTTACTTCGGCATGGGAGCGGGCGCGTTCGTCGATTCGGGTCAAGAGCTCGGCCTGCACTTCACCACGGATCTGGCCA
Source organism: Planctomycetota bacterium (assembly GCA_029259675.1). GTDB lineage: Bacteria > Planctomycetota > UBA1135 > UBA1135 > JAJDES01. The sequence continues at coordinate 5,630 of JAJDES010000425.1, read as the reverse complement.
GCGCGGACATTGATCGCGATGGGAATTGGGACTTGATAGCGGCCAATGACGTGCTGCAGCCCGGACGCGTCTTCATCAACACCGGCGACGGGACCCTATTCGATTCCGAAAACCTATTGGGAGTTAGCTCCACAGCCGCCATCGCGGCGGGTGACCTAAACGGAGACGGCTTCGCCGATGTCTTTGAGGCCAACTACGAAGCAGCGGATCACGTTTTCTTCAACACCGGTTTGGGCTCATTCGCAAATCCCATGCAGGAACTGGGGACCAGCGCCAGCTTCGCCGCCGGCTTCGGGGACATTGATTTGGACGGCGATCTGGACATCGTCACGGGCTGCGAAGGCGAAGACTTGTTGTGGAGCAATCAAGGCTTGGGACAATTCGCACTGACAGAAAACCTTGCGAGCAGCGAGGGCACCTCCACCCGCGCCCTGGCCCTCACCGATCTCGATCGCGACGGAGATTTGGATTTGGTCTTCGGCGACGATTCAACCGGTGGACGTATCTATTTGCGCGAAGGCCCTGCCGCGCGCTACGGAAGTCCGACCCAACTCGATCCCGGCAGCATCGTGGATGTCGTTCCATTTGACCTGGACGGCGACGGTGATCGCGATCTCTTGCTGGCAAATCGAGCCGGGGCGAACCGCGTCCTCTTGGCTGCGGGTGACGGCACATTCCCCACCAGCTTCCTGCTGCCGGGGTCCCTTCCAACCACCTGCATAGCCATTGCCGATCTCGATCTCGACGGTGACAACGACGCACTGGAAGCGGCCGTGGGCGCGGACCTGCGACTCTTCCTCAACCGTTAGGTCGCGGTTCGACGGTTCAGTCGAAGCTAGGCGGGCGCAATCCCGTCCGGCTTGATTTCGAATCCCGTCAATCCTTGCAGCGGCGTCTGGCGCTCTTGGACAGCGTGCACTTGCGCCGCGCTGGGGCCGCTCGCCAGCCAGTCCAGCATCGCCCTCAACGCCGGCTCTTCACCCTCCAAGTGCAGCTCGACGCGACCGTCGGCGAGGTTGCGAGTCCACCCGGCGAGGCCCAACCGGGAAGCCTCTTCGCGCGCGTGCCAGCGAAAGCCCACAGCCTGAACGCGACCCTCCACCAAAACCTGACAGGCCCGCTCCGGACCGCTTGCGCTGGGAGAAACCACACCAAAAGTGTGCGTGAGATCGGTACTGGAAGCCAGTCCCCCGGCGGTTATGCGCCGCCAAAGAGAAGCTTGCCAGCCGCGACGTGCCCGGCCCTATGTTTGTTCTAATGTGGGCATGATCCTCGCCATTCTGCTCACAATCTTCGGCTCCGAAGCATTAGGCCCAAAGGCGCCTCCCACGCTCGCGTCGCGACAAGCGCAGGCCGTGGACGAAAACGCCCCGCGCCAGCCCACGCCGCAGGCGGGGACCTGGCACGCCTGGCTCGATTCCCCCGGCGGTTCGCTGCCCTTCGGCCTCGAGTTTGCGGGTCCAAAGACCGACTCCGAACAGGTCACCCAAGGGGCGGACGGCTGGTCGGCATTCATCATCAATGGTGACGAGCGCATTCTGATTCCCGAGCTGGAATTTCGGGGACGCAGTGTGCGCATGAGCATGCCCCACTACGACTCGGTACTCGAAGCCGAATTGCGAAGCGACGGTCGTTCACTCGACGGCACATGGCGCAAGCGGCGCGGTCTTGAGCGCTGGACGGTCATGGGCTTTCACGCCAGCGCCGGTGCCTCCCCGCGCTTCGAACCCCAACCGAATTCGGATTCATCCTTGCGCTACTCGATTGACGGACGCTGGAGCGTCAACTTCGAAAGTGACGACAATCCGGCCGTTGGAATCTTCGAAACGCGCGGCGGCATGCAGCTGGGCACGTTCCTGACCAGCACGGGTGACTACCGCTATTTGAGTGGCAGCTTGGAAAGCAAGTTGCTGCGACTCTCATGCTTCGACGGCGCCCACGCCTTTCTCTTTCGAGCCAGACTTCAGGAAGACGGCAGCTTGTCCGGGCAATTTTGGTCTCGCGAAAGCTGGAACGAAAGTTGGACAGCTCAGCGCGATCCGAAGGCATCGATCCCCGATCCCTACGGGCAAACAACGATCAATGCGCGCACTGCGCTGACGGACTTCGTCTTTCCCGACCTCGCCGGCCAACCGCGCTCCCCCATGGACCCGGCCTTTTCGGGACGCGCTCGCATTATTCAAGTCTTTGGATCCTGGTGCCCCAATTGTCACGACGAAACCAAATTCCTCGTTGAACTCGACAAGCAATATCGCAAGCGCGGGCTTTCCATCCTGGGACTGGCCTTTGAACTCACCGGCGATTTTGAACGGGACAGCGAGCAAGTCCGCACGTTCGTCAAAAGGCACAACGTGCGCTACCCGATACTGATTGCGGGCTTGGCGGACAAAGACAAAGCCAGTCAGGCTTTCCCCTTTCTCGATGCGGTGCGCTCTTACCCCACGGCGATTTTTTTGCATGCGGATGGGCGCGTGCGCGCTGTGCACCAGGGCTTTACGGGTCCGGCGACGGGCGAGGCCTACACTCAGGTGCGCGAAGAGTTTGAAAACCTAATTGAAGAGTTGCTGGCTGAAGAGGGCAACCCCGCAGCTGAACTTTGGGCACGCCTCGAGGGCAGCCGGTTAGTACTGGATATGACTCTCCCCGATGGTGATCCCCAGCTCTCCATGTACCAGTTCGAAAACACGAATTCAGGTCCGCGCGCGTTGCTGACGGAAATGGACGCGGGTGTCTGGGGTGAGACTCGCCCGATCACCTTGCGCATGGGTGGCTCGGTAACCGTACTCAACGGCGAGCTGTGGTCCTGGGACCCCAGGGCCATGGTTTGGCTCGACCCCAGCGACAGCGGTCGGCGCTTGGTTGAACCCCAAAGTCCCTTTACGCGCACTCCGCTGTTGGTGGAAGCGGGCTTCGACCGCAGCGCCGATTTGGGCACCCTCGACTTGGAAGGCCTTCGGCGCGCACTCAAGCAGGACGACCCACTCCTGCGCCGCGAGGCTGTATTGCGCCTGGCGACAGCCGCCAATGACAATGAGCTTGGAGCCCTGCGCGGTCTCTTCAGCGATCCCGACCCGGCGGTGCGAGCCACCGCTGCCTGGGCTGCGGGACTGCGTGGGCTCAAATCCGCCCGTGGCATGTTGATTCAAAACCTGTCCGATCCCAACGCCAACCTGCGCCGCGAATCAGCCCGCGCGCTTTGCAAATTGGGAAGCGACGACTCCGAAACCCGGGCGGCGCTCGCCAAGTTGGCCGGCGACCAAGATCCGCTTGTGCGGGCTGCGGCCAAGGCCGGCCAGGCAAGCTCCGAATTGGATCCGGCAGACCCGCAGATTCGCTAATCACTGGAAACCACGCTCGCCTTTCCAAGCGTGCGCGTTTGATGTAGCGCGGCGGAATTTGAGCGAGCGCTCTAGCTTTATTCCATCGCTTGCCAAGGATCGTAGGTGCCGAAGTTCCAAAGGTAGCCCTCTGGATCCAAGCAAGAATAGAGGCGTCCGCGATACTCTTGCTCTTCCACTTCCATCACGATTTTGGCGCCGGCTCGCTTGGCGCGCTCGAAGTGCGCATCCGCATCCTCGACGATGACGTAGAGACTTCCGGTTCCCAGCCCTCCCAATTCCGACGGTGTTCGCATGTAGGGCTCCAACTCGTTGTCGCGCTTGGACCCGAGCATGATCATGCCGCCCGAATAGGTGAGTTGCGCATGGAGCACCGTGTTGTTCTCACCCGGCACGACCATCTTGCTCTCAAAGCCGAAGGCCTTGCACAACCACTCGATCGCAGCCGGCGCGTCAAGATAACGCAGGGCGGGAATGACGTTCGAACCTGCGATGCGTGCATCTTCGGACATAGTTAGCACTTTTCCTCGCCACATGCGGGCGACTTGAGTTTCTTGATCAAATTGATTGGCCAGCAGCCAATGCGTCCCGTTTCAAGCTTAGGCCGAACCCCGAGATTTGCGCATGGGACTTCTAATGTGATGCCGCTTTCGACTTAGTCCCCCCCTTGGGATCCTTCCGCAGTCGCACATGCAACTCCTTGGAGACGCGTGCCACCAGCGCATCGCGCTCGTCCACGACATCAATGACAAAGTGCGGGCAGGCGGCCTCGCCCCCCGCTGTTTGCTCGCGAATGGTATTGAGCTCTTGATCTGTCACGCGAAAGGTAGCGCGCAGTCGCCCAAGGCCGGGCCGCAGGAATTGAATCTCGGCCGACTTGTCCCAGACCGTGTAATCCGCACCCAGGCGGTTCATGGCCAAAAGCACCAAGTGTGGATCCACCATGGAGTACATGCTGCCTCCGAAATGAGTGCCGAGGATGTTTCGGTTGTACCAACGCAGCTTCATCGAAACCCGAATCTCGCGCCATTGGGGATCAATGAAATCCGTGCGGATGCCCGCTCCCAAATAGGGAGGGTAAATGTTGAGCAACCACCTCAATCGCCTGGGGGTCCAATTCATGCTTGAGTTTGCGTGAGACGGACAGTGCCGCAGCCCATTCGCGCTTCAGTGCTCATTCCAGCCCCACGGTGCCCGAATGCATGCGGACGGAAAATGCTAAGCCCGACATGACCTGCGCTTCGATGGATACGAGCTCCGCAGCACGTCGTTCAACTTTCGCGCGCGGCAACAGCTCCAATGCCAGGCGTTCAAAGAGGCGCGCGTGCCCCGCTTCCGATGGCATCAATTCCGCGAATAAAGCCCGCAACTGAGGCGCAACGGCATGCTCAGCCAGGAGCGAAAAGCGTTCGTGACTGCGCTCTTCGATCAAGCCCGAGATCAACAAACGATCCAACAGCACCGATCCCCGCGAGGGCAGAGAACTCTTCAACAATCCATCGGCATAGGGGTTGCCCTGCATGCGATGCAACTCGCCGCCAAGTTCGCGCAGCAAATCGACCACCTGCCGAAAGTGACGCAACTCCTCCTGCGCCAAACGCAACAAACAGTCCACCAATTCCGAAGCCTCTGGATTGTGGGTGACAAGGCCCTGGGCCGAAGCCGCTGCGCGCAGTTCACAATGGGCGTGGTCGCACAATAGCTCGTGCTCATCGCTACTCACCGCCCGGGCCCAGTTGGTAGGAGTCGACCAAGCCAAGCTCAGGAGTTGCCTCGTCACGAAGCGTCTCCGTGTTTGCCCCCACCCGGCTTCCAAAGCACATCGCCGCGCCCGCCGTCGTTGGCCATGCGGCCGAGAACAAAGAAGAGGTCGGAAAGTCGATTCAGGTAATGAATCACTTCCATATTGACGGCGTCGGGCTCGCGCTCGGCCAGTTCGCAAGCAATGCGCTCGGCTCGGCGGCAAACGGTGCGCGCCAAGTGAAGCCAAGCAGAAGCGCGCGTTCCGCCCGGCAGGATGAACGAATTCAGGGGCTCCAAATCGGCGTTGGCCGCATCGATCAAGCTCTCCAATGCAGCCGTGTACTTGGGCGTAAGGCGCAATTTTTGGCCGGCTTCCCCGGGAACGCATAGATCCGCTCCCACGTCGAATAAATCGTTTTGGATGCTTTGCAGGGAATCGGCCAACGACGGCGCCAATTCCTCAGTCAAAAGCAAACCGATCACGGCGGAGAGCTCGTCGACAGTGCCGTAGGAGGCGATGCGCAAGTCGTGCTTGGGAAGCCTCGAACC
>JAJDES010000424.1 GCA_029259675.1 Planctomycetota bacterium | reverse complement strand
CCTTTTCGCTCTCGATGGCTGAGCGGAGATTGGCGACGATTGAGGTCGTGGCCTCTTCATCTTCGCCCCCGACTTCGAATTGTGTCGCTGCGAGTATGTGGGACGGGAAGTCGCTTTCGAGTTGGTTGAGTGCGAGTTCGGCGCCCTCAACATCACCGATATTGAGCTTTTGGCGAACCTGCACTGCCCTTGCCCAGGGACCAGCAACGCTTCCATTCACTTCATCCGCCGCCTGATCGAGAGGGGGGGAATCATTGCTTTCAGAGCTAAACAGGACCCGCTCGATTTCTACGTGGCCTGCGAGCGTGTTCCAGCTTTGGTCTTCACTGGCCTTGGCTTGCTCTGACCTGTATTGCCCTACCAAGACCCAGGCTGTCACGCAGATGCCAATTGCGAGCGCGGGTTTCCAATACTGCGCGACAAATTGCTCGAGAGCAGACTCCTCTTTGAGCGGAGCAATGGAAACTTGAGTCGGGGCTGCGTGCTTTTGAGCCATTAGTGAAGATAAGGTGAAGATGTTGCCAATTTGAGGCCTCGTTTTCGGCCTTGTCAGCTAGTCTTGATAGATTAGAGCGTCGTTTGTCGGTGGTTCGGAATGAACTAGGACCTACTTAGTTCCCATTTCAAAAAGTCGCTTGTGCGCGCCTTTGCAGCTCCCACGGCCTTTTCGCTCCGATTGGCCTTGCCAGATAACCCCAATCTTTTCGGGCACCGTTGAAATCGGCTGACTGGACAATCGGGATCGCCTACACCAAGCGCCGCATTCTAAGAAGCATTAGCTTGCTCCGGCAAGCGGGGCTGCGCCAAGTAAAGCAGTTGCGAACTTAGAAAGGGCTTCCCGCCGTCCTTCGACTTTGCGGGAGCGCAATCTCTTGGGCGACCATAGGGCCTGCTCAACCCATGGCGGCGAAATCAGAGGCCAGGTCTGCCGGTCTTGCAGTCGAGGTTCAGGCCGAATCCGCTGCGATCGGACTATGTTGCGTGAACTTCTTTGCGCGGATTCGAGCCCAAACGGGACCGTGTGCCGAGCTGAGCGCGAGCGAAGGGCGATTCGTGGATGATCGAGCGCAGAAGTCCAAACCGGAGCACTTGCGTCGCCCGTACGAAGCTGCAAGTTACTTCCACAAAGACGGTTGTGCCACTTTGCAATGAGCGTAGCGCCACGCTGGCAACTCAGCTTGGACCCGGTGCACGAGAGGCCCGGGCTCCTTCCGGTCGCAAGATTTACAAAGCCGGGATCATTCCATGCCGCCCATGGCATATTGCTGGGGGCAAGATCCGCCAGCTGATTCGCCCCCCAGCACCCATTCGAGGCCCTTTCGCCCCAGATGGCCACTAGGTCCAATGCGAGATCAGCTTTGGGTCTCTGTTGAAAAAGGAAAAAGGATTGAATGTTTCCTTCGAACAGCCGGGGTCCCCTTTCTGGATGTCTCAAAGATAGTCAAGCCATGCTCAGTACGCTTCTGCTCCTGACCGCCCCGCTCGCCTCCAACGACAATGTGCACGACGGCCATGCCCGCCTGCACCCGCCCTCAGCCGAATTTTTCGTCGAATTGCCGGCACTGCTGCCATTCCTGAAGGAAACGGGCTGGGATGTAGCACTCGAATTGCTCGCCAATCCCGACTTTCGCGAGGGCATGGAAGAGGCACTGGGTGAGAAGTTGCCCGAGCCGGCTGATTTCGGAACCTGGATCCAGACCAAGCTGGAGCGAGAAGCCGAAGTCCCGGCAGATATTTGGCCGCTCTTCAAGGGTTTGAATTCGGTCTCGATTTCACTTTCCGGAGTGATGGAGGCGCCGACCGGGTACGAGCAGCAAATCGAAGCGCTCGAATTGGTGCAGCGAGACTTGAAGGGGCTCAAGTATGAGCTTGAGCAATACGCGCTGGATCACGGTGGTGAGTATCCCGAGCACCTCTCATCGCTTCCGGGTCTGAGCTTGGGAACCCCCAAAGACATTTGGGGCAACGCGTATCACTACTCGACCCAGGGTGGTGGCAAGTGGTTCAGCTTGTACTCGATGGGGAGTGACGGCGTTCCGGACGGCGCGCAACTGGCTGCAGATATCAGCGCGCACGATTCCCTGGACGAGCAAATGGCCGCGATTCGTTTCGGCTCCCTCGCGGCTGTCGTGGCCCTGGAGTTCGACCAACCGAATTTGGCCGAAGCGACCGGGGGCATGCTTTCAGGCCTAAGTAGGGAATCCGGAGCGCATTCGGTCTTCGCTCACTCCGGTGAAAACATGCTTGGTGATGCAGTTCACTGGGAGTTGTTTAGCGATTACGAAGGCTCATCCAATCGCTGGTGGGTGCTTTCCAGCGGTTCCGTGACACTGGTGGGCTTTGGCCAGGTAGATCCGGAGCAGTCGATGCTTCGCGCGGAAGGCGCTGAGCCCGGATTGGCTCACACCAAGCTCTACAAGCGCGCAGGAAGCTCTGTCGTCGGTGCCAAATCAGCACCTCTCTTGCGTGGCTTCGATCGATTCTCAGGACCCAATGTTGTTCGTTTCTTGCTCAGCAAGGCTCCCGAAATCGAGGGCATTGTCAGTGCGCTTGAAACGGGCCGGCAGCCGGAAGGCGTGGGCAAATTCGTTTCCGATTTGGCCATGGCCAGCATGGGGCCCGAAAGCGTGTGGGGACTTTGGCTGGAAGAGGGCGGTATTACGTGGGAGCGCTCGACTCCGAGCGCCGAACCCTCTTCAGTTCTGCCCTTCATGAACGTTCCCATCGAGTTCAATTTGCGCAATTTGGTTCCCGATCAAGCCGCCGGGGTCGTGCACGGCAGTCTTGACGGGCAACAGCTATTCGCTTGGGCTTACGCGGGGATGCGGATTGGAATGGGCGCTCAAGCAACCCAACTTCTGGCTGAAATTGAGGCCAAAGCCAAAGTGAGTGTGCGCGAAGACCTGATCGAAAACTTGGGCACCGAATGGATCGCTTTCTTTCCGCCGGTCAGCGGTTTGACTCCGCCTCGCTTCCAAGGGTGGTGCGAAATAAAGGATGTCGAGCGCTTCTCAAAGGCTGTCGCCAGCTTGCATGAGCTGGCCGTGGAGTATTTCGGAGAAGACCAACCGTTTGAGAGTCGCGACTACCGCAACGCGCAAATTTACAATTTTGAACTGGGCATACCCTTCGTCGAGCCGGCCTTTGCGGTAGTCGAAGACAAGCTGTTCTTTGCAATCACGCCGTCATTGATTAAATCGCGCTTGCGCGGGCGTACGCGGCTCGGTTCCGACTTTACGTACGAAGGGCACCACATGTACTCGGGCCTCGTCGAAGCCGAACGAAAAGTGTCAGGCCTATCTTACTTCGATTGGGCTGACCTCCTGGCCGGCTACTACGATGCCGGTCGTTCCATGCTGGGTCTATTTGCGCCGCAGTTTTCACTGCCCTTTGATGCCGAGCAGTTGCCGGAACCGGATTTTTTCTACGACTATTTCGATCCCTCGATCTGCGTAAATGTGACAGGAGAAGCCATCACGCATGTTCGTTGGCACGCGGAATTCTAGGGCGTGGGCAAAGGCCCCCGAGTGGGTTTGGTTTGCACCCCTGCAGCGGACTTGGCTTGACTAGATTAAATTTGACCGGGATTCAAATTACTCGCACTGCTGGTTGATAGCCGGGCGAATAGATGACCGAGTTTGACTCCTGGGGCGACCGGGCCGGGTGTTCTGGCTCGGCGGGAGCGATGGGGGCTGCGGTTCATACGGCCGTAGGGGTCAGCCTAGTAGGCGTCAACTCCAATGATGGCACGATGAGTTCAACGGCCGTGGAAGACGAGGCGGGAGCCCGCAAGGACGAGGGGCGCGGATCAAAAAAGCGCAAGCGTTTGCGGGTTGTCAGGAGGCGAGTTGGCGCTGCGCTTCTCCCGATTCTGGCGCCCTTAGTGCTCCGAACGTTGGCCTGGACTTGGCGAAAGGCGGATCTCCACGGAGAGCGCTTTGAAGAGTGCAATAAAGAAAAGGGCTTCATTATCTCCCTTTGGCACGGCCGCATGCTGCTCGGTTTGCATCGCTTCGAGGGAGCTTCCATAACCGTCTTGATTTCGCCCAGCGACGACGGCTCCCTGGTCAACTCCTTGGTGACGCGTCTGGGCAACAAAGCTGTTCGCGGTTCTTCAAACAAGAATGCCGCTCGCGCATTGCGCGAACTGCTAACACTTCTAAAGCAAGGCCGTGTGGTCGCCATTACGCCCGACGGCCCTCGCGGGCCGTGCTACTCGGTCAACTCGGGCTTGGTGTGGTTGGCACGCGCAACGGGTTATCCGATCTTGCCCCTGGGCTTGGTTACCGACAATGCTTGGCGCTTGAAGAGTTGGGACGGATTCACCATCCCCAAGCTCTTTTCAAAAGTTCGCGTCGTCTTTGGTGAGCCCATGCGAGTCGAGAAAGGCGGAGGCGAGCGGGCTTTGGAAGACGCCTGCGAATTGCTCAAGGCCCGCATGGATGAGGCGGAGCGCGAAGGGCTTGCAGACCTTGGTTTGGACTTCCAGGCCCAATGAGCTTGCCCGCACGCGTATGCACGATTTTCGAGCAAGCACGTCATAGTTTGATGACGGGATCAGCTAGAGAACTGTGATTCGAGTCGGCACTGCTGGATGGTCCTATGCGGATTGGATCGGGGCGGTCTACCCCCGTCAGCGCTCAAGGGGCTTTCAACAGCTTGCGTTTCTCTCAAAGTTCATTGATTGCGTTGAGGTGAACTCGACCTTTTACAGTCTTCCGCAAGCGGAAATGGCCCGCGGTTGGCTGCAGCAAGTGAACGAGAAGCCAGGGTTCCAATTCCTCGCAAAGTTGCATCAAGGTTTCACACACGCCCCACTGAATAGTGAAGAGAATAGCGATTTGTGCGCAGAGCGCTTCAATCATGGGATCAGGCCATTGGCCGATTCGGGGCAGCTCGCGGCTGTTTTGGCGCAATTCCCAATTAGCTTTCACCCCACAACGGCGGCCTGGCGGCGCCTGGATTCCGTGCGTGAACGGTTTTCGCAATCACCACTCGTGCTCGAGCTGCGTCACGAAAGTTGGTTTTCCCGCGAGAACTTGAACCGACTTGAAGGGCTGAATTGCTCCATCGCCGAACTGGACCTGCCGTATTCGAAGTCCCACGCCCCAACGGATCGCGTGATGCCGGGAGCATTGGGTTACCTGCGCTTGCACGGAAGAAACGCGGAGGCTTGGTTCGACTCCCGATCGAATCGCGATCAAAAATACGATTACCTCTATTCCCCGGCGGAAATCGACAGCTTGGCTTCACGGGCGGAGCGCCAATCCCAGGCCAAGGCGCACACTTACGTCATCACCAATAACCACTTTGCGGGTAAGGCTGTGGCCAATGCCTTGGAGCTGATGCACGCGCTGCACGAAGGTCGAGTCCTAGCTCCGGCGGAATTGGTCTCCCGCTATCCTAGGCTCGAATCCATGGCCCAGTCATTGGGGCAAAACGAGCTCTTTTGAGCGCTAGACATCAAGCCGAGTCGATACCAGCCAACGCCACATCTTCTGCGCCCACATCCTTGGAAGAAGCTCCCAAAGCATTTGAACTCTTAAACCCCGCCGATCCCCGCAGGGTGATTCGCGGCCGCGTTCATATGGCCCCCGGTGCCGGCCCAAGGCCTTGGGTGCTCTTGGTTCACGGTCACCGCGGCTTCATGGACTGGGCTTTCTTGCCGGAGCTGGCCAAACGCATCCAAGCTGCTGGGATCAGTGCCGTTGCGATCAATCTCTCCGGCTCTGGGATCGGCGCGGATTTGGCTGAATTCACCGAACTCGAGCTTTTCGCAGAAAACACATACTCGCGCGAGCTGGAGGATCTCGAACTCATTCACGGCGCCATCAATAGTGGCAGCTTGGGTCCGCTGGATCCGAAGCGAGGGGCCCTATTCGGGCACAGCCGCGGCGGGGGAATGGCAATCTTGCACGAGGCACGATTTTCTGCGTGCCGAGCTTTGGTGCTTTGGGCGCCGATGCACCGGGTTGCCCTCTTCGGTGAAGCTTCCCTCGAAGCGTTCCGCGAAGAGGGATACATCACTTACCACAACCCGTTCTTTGACAATGGCTTGCGCTTGAACCGCAGCATCATCGATGACGCCGAGGAGCACAGCGAGCGACTCGACATACAGGCAGCCTGCCGGCGCCTCAAGCCCCCAGTCCTGGTGCTTTATGGAGAACGCGATCAGCTGACGGAAATCGGCGCCGCAGATCAGCTAAAGCGAGCTTTGGGCACCAAGGCGAGCGTGGAAACGGTGGAGGGAGCCGGCCACGGATTTGGATCCAGGCACCCATTGCGCGGGATCAGCCCCGCGCTGGAGCAATCCCTGGGCCGAACAATTGCCTTTCTTCGCGAGCATCTGCTGCATTCTCCCTAAGTCGCCAGTTCCAAGGCGGTAAGAACGGGCGTTGGCCGTTATCTTGTTGGCCCGTTTGCCCGTTATCAGCTGCTTGGATTCGTAGGGGGGGGCCCGCCAGTCGAATCCAAGACCTGCATGTCCACCTCCTCCCAAGAGTCCACCCCAAGAGTATTGCCGGATGAAGCTGCCGAAGAAGCTGCTAAGAAAGCTGCTGATCGCCGTCGTCTCGCTTGTTGTATTGACGTGTATGGCAGAGGTCGCGGGTCGGTTGGCAGAACCGGGCCCCTTTGCACTCTTTGACTCCAATCCCTATTTGAAGGGCAAAGCCGCCAAGGGATTGCGACAGTGGCACAAGTCAGATTTTGAGGGGCGCTGGGACGGGAC
>JAJDES010000423.1 GCA_029259675.1 Planctomycetota bacterium | reverse complement strand
GGCCTCTACTACGCCATGTTGCGCGGCCCGGGGAAGTGCTGGATCCAAACCACACCCTTCTCGCGCTTTGCCAACCGAGTGATTTCAGCCTCAGGCGGTAGCCAGGGCCAACACCGCCGCGGCGGCGGAATCCTGGGACAGTTCCTGCAGGGCGACTGAGCCGGACAATTTTCAATGGCTTGGACCAGTCGTTTCCTTACCAATTCCATGGCGCGCGGCTTTCGGCCAATTGATTGGGAGCTTGGGCGAACCGACTTCGTTGTTTCGGGTTGATGTTTCTAAGCAGCCATAACGAAAGCGGGGCGCACATCGATTGACATGCGCCCCGCTTATATGTTCGGGAAGATCTGCGTTGTTCAAGCGCAGGCTGATATGTCCCAAGTCTCAGTCACCACCGAGGTAGCCGAGGCTGCCAAGTTCGTCTGTGGCGCTTGTGTCACCGGCTTTTTTAGCGGCAACTTCAATAGACTTGATCAGGGCATCAAGCTCGGGCGTTTCGGGGAATTTCTGGATGCCGGCATCAACGACTGAGATGGCGGGCTTGAAGGCTTTGGCGCTGGTGAGGATCCCGCCGATTCGAGCGAAGTCTTTGCTCTGGATTGTTCCCGGGGCGGCTTTTGCGTAGGCGAGGAAATCTTCCGCTGCTTTTTCCCCTTTGATATAGGCCTGGGCCTCGATGGCTCCCATGCGGGCGCGCTTGTAGTCGGCGTGCTCGGTGTCATTGCCGATGGCGGCGAGGGAGGACTCAAAGGACTCCAGTGCTCCGGCGTGATCTTGGGAGTCGAGCTTCTTGAAGCCCTCGGTGTTCATCGCGCCGGGATCGGCTCCACCACCGCAGGCGGCGAGTGATAGTAGGGCGGATAGGGCGAAAGCGTTGATCAGTGTGCGCATGTCTCTTGAATGGCGACGGACGGTTCGGGTGGCGATTGCCGGCAGCCCGAAACTGTGGGGCGCTCAGCAAGCCGGGAAGGATACCCCAAGAATCGGGGGAAGATCCTGAACGAGTGGGGAGGCGTTTGGGTCTACGGATCCTTCAGGAACTGGCGAGTGGAGACTGCCCAGGCTCCGATAAGAGCTTGCAATTGCGGAGGTTAGGGCCCATTTCCACCCAATTTCCCTCAAGGGGGCTCCTATCGCACTCCGATTGGAGTACTATCTGAGTGTCCGCGAGGGGTGTCATAGGAGTGTTCCTAACGCCCCCAACTACCTTCAGCTCACCCGCCGGCGTTTTTTGGACCAGATCCAAGGGGCAAACAGGCGACCTCCATGGGGAGGCCGGGTGCACAGCTGTGGCCGCAAAAGCCGCCGGATGGGCCCGCCCGAGAGGGGCCATGGACCGGCGCAGACCCACCACCTTCGTGCGCGAATCCAAAGTCACCGTAAAAATCCCCAGGCCGCTCTATCGCAAGATCCAGCTGGTGGTCGAAGGATCGGGATTCAACTCCCCCACAGATTTTATCTGCTACGTGTTGCGTGACTTGATGGGTGAGGCCGAAGCGGAGGCTGTTGAGCCTGGCGGAATCGAATTCTCAAGCGATGAGCTCGAAGCGGTCAAACGCAAGCTCAAAAACCTCGGATACCTCTAATCGGCAGTGTCCTTATTCGGCGGTCCCACACTCGCTGAAGGGCACGACGCTCAGACCAACAAATCAGATGACCACCTCCACTTCCGCAACGCTCACGCCCGTCCACGGCGGTCTCGCCTCGCCCGTCAATCGGATCGTAAAGAACGCCGACGCCTCCTGGGCTTCGCTGTCCAAACTCGATGTCAACGAGACGGATCTCACCTCCCTTTACCGCATCGCGGACGGCACCCTCAGCCCCTTGACCGGGCCGATGGGCAAGGCCGACTACGACTTGGTGCTTGAGAAGGCCGCCATCGAGCGCGGCGGCAAGCTTTGGGCCTGGGGCATTCCGATGATCCTGCCCGTCACGGACGACGAGGCCGCATCGTTGACCGCCGGCGAGAAAGTCGCCCTGACTCACAACGGCGCTGTCATCGGCGCTCTCAAGGTCAGCGAAGTTTACGACTGGGACAAGACCACCTTCATCAAGGGCTGCTACGGCACCGAGCGCACCGACCACCCCGGTGCTCGCCTTTGGACCGAAGACGCGCGCACCAAGTTGGTCGGCGGCGAAATCGAGCTTCTGCCTTTCAATGACACGCGCAGCTTTGCCTCGCGCGTGATGAGCCCTGTGGCCACCCGCGCTTTGATTGAGAGCAAGGGCTGGGAGCAGTCGGTCGCTTTCCAAACTCGCAACCCGTTGCACCGCGCCCACGAGTACGCCCTTGTGTACGGCGCCGAAATGATCCTGCGCGAAACCGGTCGCAAGACCGGTGTTGTTCTCAACCCGCTTGTGGGTCAGCTCAAGGGCGACGACGTCCCGGCCGCCGTTCGCATGGAAACCTACGAGCGCCTGATCGGCGGCAAGTTCCTGGGTCAAGGCGACAAGGACGAAGAGCTTTGGACCTCCAAGGGCCAAAACTTCGACGAACAAGTCGAGCTGGTCGGCCTGGACATGCGCATGTACTACGGCGGCCCGCGCGAGGCCCTGATGCACGCCATCTACCGCCAAAACTTGGGCTTCACCCACTTCATCATCGGTCGCAAGCACGCCGACGCACCCTTCGCCGACGGCACCGCCATCTGGGGTGATTTCGACGCCCAGGAAATCTTCGCCAAGCTCGAGGGTGACCTGCAGATCAAGACCGTCAATGTCGGCTTTGCCGCCTATTTCGAGGAGCTCGGCCGCGTCGGCCTGGTGATGGAGAACAAGGACAAGACGTCCGTGAACATCTCCGGCACCAAGATGCGCGAAATTCTCGGCAACGGCGAAATGCCCGACGATCGCGTCATGCGCCCCTCGACCGCCCAAGTGCTCGTCGAGTTCTACAAGAGCAAGAAGTAGAGCTAGTTCGGAATGGAGCCCGTTTTGCGCCGATCTACGCAGGTTTGACTGCGGCGATCGGCCAAGAACAAAGCGGGCTTGATTCATCCCTTATCCCTGTCCACACGCAAGAGCAACCGGAGACGAAGAATGGGTCTGTTTGACATCTTCAAGAAGGAAGAGCCGAAGAAGCGCCCCCCGATTCGCCCCATGATGCGCGCCGGAGTGCAACCGCACCCCGATCCGCAGGGCGAAAACAACTTCATCATCGTGATCCTCGATTCCTGCCGCTACGACTCGTTCATGGCGGCGAAGCCGAACAACATCACGAAGGTATCGAAGGGCAAAGTCGAGAAGCGCTATTCCTACGCCGGTTGGACTGCGCCGTCGCACTACAACCTCCTTACGGGTCTGCTGCCGCACACGTCTCCGGACAATGTGTACGCGTCGGAGTACTACAAGGAAGACTTCTTCAACTACAACACGCGCCTGGGTTCCAAGGAAAAGACGGTGGACTTCGCCGCCATGGTTCCCGGTCTGTGGTTGCCGGATTTCCTGCGCAACAAGCTCGGGTACAAGACCTGCGCGCGCGTTTCGCTGCCGGTGTTGAACCCCAAGACGGGTATCAACCGCTCCTTCGACAGTTTCCAGTTGATGGACAGCCACAACGACATGTCGGCCATCGTCGACAGCATGGACTGGACGGATGAGCGCCCGTCGTTCTATCTGCTCAACGTCGGGGAAACTCACTACCCCTACGCCAAGCCCGAGGAAGACTCATCGATGTGGCCGCGCATTAGCGGCGTCAACGGCGTCTTCAAGAAAATGGGCGACCAAGTGGATGCCGACGATCCCAGCTTCAAGGAAGAGTTTCAGTTCTTTGATCAGGACAAGCTCGACCAGCTGCGCGAACGTCAAATCGACACGGTTCGCTACCTCGACCAAGAGGTGTTCCCCAAGTTGTACGACTCGGTTCCCAAGAACACGTACATCGTTGTTACCGCCGACCACGGAGAGTTGTTCGGCGAAAAAGGTTATTTCGGGCACGGCCCGATCATGCACGACAAATGCTTCGAGGTGCCTTACCTCGAAGGCAAAATTCGCTAGCCAGAGCTAAGCAAACAAGTAGAAAGAAAATGTCAAATTCCAAAGGATTCACGCTCTGGTTCACGGGGCTTTCCGGCGCGGGCAAAAGCACGCTCGCCCAATATCTAATTCCGATCTTCAAGGGCATGGGTTGCCCGGTGGAGTGCCTCGACGGTGACGAAGTTCGCGAGAACCTCTCCAAGGGCCTCGGCTTCTCCAAGGAAGATCGCGACACCAACATCCGTCGCATCGGCTACGTGGCCAACATGTTGTCGCGCAACGGAGTGATCTCGATCACCGCCGCGATCAGCCCCTACACCGCCATTCGCGATGAAGTTCGCGGTCAGTGTGAGGCGACCTTCGTCGAGGTTTATGTCGAGGCTCCGCTGGAAGTCGTCGAAGCGCGCGACACCAAAGGCCTTTACAAGAAGGCGCGCGCCGGCGAAATCAAGCAGTTCACCGGCATCAGCGATCCCTACGAGGAGCCCAAGTCGCCCGAGGTCCTGGTTCACACCGGTGATCAATCGATCGAAGAGTCGGCCCAAGCCGTACTCGACTATCTGCACGGCAAGGGACTGATCCCGAGCCGCGAAGCACAAAAAGCCTAAACCAATCACTGATTGCAGGCCCACTCAGCCTAGGCTTATAGCTTCCAAG
The DNA here is from genome assembly GCA_029259675.1 of Planctomycetota bacterium. Taxonomy (GTDB): domain Bacteria; phylum Planctomycetota; class UBA1135; order UBA1135; genus JAJDES01. Next base: position 8,045 of record JAJDES010000423.1, on the reverse strand, counting down.
AGCGCCCTCTTCCGAACGATCGGAGGGGGGCGCTCTTTGCTTTGATGCAGCCGGGCTCCGCAATTGCATACGCTTGCTGGAATGATCAATTACTTGCTCGGGGAGGCGCTTCAAAAGTGGCAACATGAATGCCCATGGAAGCCGGAACTTTGCCGCGCATTTGCGCCATAGCCGCTGCCGCGACGTTGTTGCTGGGAGCGTGCGAAGCCTTTGAAGGCAAGCCTGAAGAGCCTGTCGTCCCAGCTGACGCGGCCGGGCAAAACGCGCCGTTGCCGCTAGTTGAGACAATGGCCCCAGTTCAGCCCGCGACCCTTTCGCTAGCGCCGGGTGCCGAACGGGCTCCCGAGGCCGTTGTCCAGGAAAGCGGGAATGCGATTCGCCAGGCTGATTCCGACTCCAGCGCTGCGCCTGATCCCGATCGGCCGGGATCGGACGACTCGTGGCATTGCGCGGGTCAGTCGGTTGAGGGTCGCGATATCGCCTACGCCGAATATGGGGAGGGGGAACAGGTGATCCTGATTCTGGCTTCCATCCACGGAAATGAGCCGGCGGGAACGCCCCTGACCGAAGCCCTGATTGAACGGCTCGAAGGCGGACCGGCCTGGCTCGCGGGCCGGCGGGTTTTGGTCGTGCCGCGGGCCAACCCTGATGGGCTCGCGAAGCGCAGGCGGCTCAACGCGCACGGGGTCGATCTGAACCGCAACTTTCCGTCGGACAATTGGGATTCCACGCGCCGGCATGGACACGAACCCCTGAGCGAACCGGAAAGTCGCGCCATCGCGGATCTGATCCAGGCGGCCAAGGTGACCCGGATCCTTTCGATCCACCAGCCTGTGGGGCTCTTGGATTACGACGGCCCGGCCGAGGGCCTCGCCGAAGCGATGGGGGCCGCAGGGCCCCTGCGGGTTCAGCGCCTGGGGGCCAGACCCGGATCGCTGGGCTCTTGGGCGGGGCTGGATCGAGGCATTCCGATCGTGACCGTCGAGCTTCCGGGGCGAGCGGCGAACATTCCGCGGCACGAGCTGTGGGGGACCTATGGGGAGATGCTGATCGCCGGCGTCAGCCATTGAGCGAAACCGGGGGCCGAGATGGCCGCACCGCCCTGGGCGCCGGCTGATTGGAGCTTGCATCTCACTCCGAGAGTTCGGCTACCTGCCACCATTTGGGGTTCGAGGCCGTACAATCCTCGGCCTGTTTTTTCAGGGCTCGGTGTGCGTGGAAAGCATCCAGGGCGGGCTCCAGACACTTGCCCCACCGCGCCGATGGTACCAACGGCCCTTCTCCTCCGCGGCCGATACCCCTACGTCAGCAAATCCTCTCTGTTCGCCGTCCGGCTTCAGTCACCGCCCCTCAACTGGGCCGCACCGTCCATGCGGCCAACTGACCCCAAGGCCATCCAGGCAAAGCCATTTGCTTGATCGCCCACACAGCTCACGAGCATGTCCCGAACCTGTCGATTCCTCCGCCGCGGCGTTTGCCTGACCCTGGTACTCGCTCTGCTGGCGAATCCTTCCCTTGCCTACATCGGCCCCGGCGTGGGCTTTGCCGCTGCCGGTAGCGTGATGGTGCTGCTCGGCACCTTCGCCCTCGCCTTCGGCATCGTGCTCATTTGGCCGCTCAAGGCCGTTGTGCGTTTGATGATTTCGCGCAATCCCTACAAGGCCAAGGTCAAGCGCGTGATCGTTGTCGGTCTCGACGGATTCGATCCGGGGCTGGCCAAACGCTTCAGTGCCGAGGGCTTGATGCCGAATTTCAAGGCGCTTGAGGAACAGGGTTGCTTCCGCGAACTGGCAACGGCCTTTCCTTCGATTTCTCCAGTTGCATGGTCGAGCTATGCAACCGGCGTCGATGCCTCGCGCCACAACATCTACGATTTCCTGACGCGCGACCCATGTTCCTACATGCCGGTCCTGTCGTCGGCGGACTTGGTCACCTTGCCCAAGACGCTCAACCTCGGCTTCGCCCAAATTCCGATGGGCAAGAAGGCTGAGTACAAGAGCAACCAAAAGAGTCAGCCCTTCTGGAAGATTCTTGGCGAGAACCGCGTTTGGTCTTCAATCGTGCGCGTGCCGATTACTTTCCCGCCGCAGAGCTTCAAAAACGGAACCTTGCTTTCGGGCATGTGCGTGCCGGACATCCAGGGCACCCAAGGTTCCTTCTCCTTCTACTCGACCAAGAGCCGTCCCGCCGGTCAGCACATCGGTGGCCAGCAGTATCAGATTCGTCGCAGCGGCAATCGCGTCGAATCCAAGCTCACCGGTCCGGCCGGCCCCGACAAGTCGCCGCTCAAGTGCCCGTTCTCTGTCGAATTCGACGATGCGACGCGCAAGGCCAAGATTACGGTCGACAAGGAAACCGTCACCGTTGGCTTCCGCGAGTACACGCCTTGGATGGTCGTGCCCTTCAGCGGCATGCAGGGCATCGCTCGGCTGTACATTCAAACGTGGGACGACAAGGATGTTGAGATCTACGTCACCCCGATCAATATCGATCCGGGCAGCCCGGCTTTGCCGATCTCGCATCCCTTTGTGTACTCGATTTACTTGGCCAAGTTGCAGGGTCCCTACGCGACGCTCGGACTTGCGGAGGACACCTGGGCATTGAACGAGCGCGTCGTGGATGAGGAGGCTTTCTACAAGCAAGCCATGCTCATTTTCGAAGAGCGCAAGAAGATGCTCTGGGACACGATCGAGAAGACCAAGAAGGGTTTCATCACCTGCGTCTTCGATACGACCGATCGCATCAGCCACATGTTCTACCGCTACCTTGAGCCGGATCACCCGGCCAACGAGGGCAAGGACATCGAAGTGCACAAGAACGTCATTCGCGACACCTACAAGAAGATGGATGACTTCTTGGTGGAGATTCGCGAGAAGATCGGCGACGAGAAGGACACCGTCCTGATGGTCATTTCCGACCACGGCTTCTGCAACTTTAAGCGCGGCTGCAACATGAACAGTTGGTTGCGCGACGAGGGCTACTTGGCGCTCAAGGAAGGCACGACTTCCGGGGATTGGTTCCAGAACATCGACTGGGAGAAGACCAAGGCCTTTACGCTCGGCTTGACCGGCATCTTCATCAACCGCAAGGGTCGCGAGGCCCACGGCATTGTTTCCGAAGGCCCCGAGATGGATGCGCTTTGTGCAGAGATCAAGGGCAAGCTGGAAGCTCTTCAGGATCCCGCCACCGGCGAGTCCGTGGTCAAGGAAGCCTTCCTGACCAAGAAGCTTCACAGCGGACCCTATGCCGATATGGCGCCGGAAATCCTGCTCGGCTATGAGAAGGGTTATCGCCACTCGTGGGATTGCGCAACGGGCGCCGTCTCCGAGGGGATCTTTACGGACAACACCAAGTCCTGGTCGGGCGATCACTGCGTCGATCCGCGCTTGGTACCCGGCGTTTTCTGGTGCAATCGCGAGATCAACACCGAGACGCCCAACATCATGGACATCGCTCCGACTGCGCTCGATCTGTTTGGAATTCCTGCACCGCGCTACATGGAGGGCACGCCCTTCTTTGGCGAACGCAAGGGCGCTGCCGGCTCCAAGGTAAAGAAGGACAAGGTGAGCTCGTGATCATTCCGCGTTGGACCGTTTACCCCGCTCTGGGGCTCTTGATCGGAATGCCGATGGCCGTCGTCTTCAAAGGCGCCAACAAAGATCCCTATGCCGGCGCGGCTGCACGTGCAAGTGCGGCGCCGGTATTGCCGGAAACCACATACCCGCGCCTGGTCTTTCTCGGTATTGACGGGCTCGACCCGGACATCCTGAACGAAGCCATAGATCGCTTCCCCGAGCGCACCAAGAACTTTCAGTGGTTGGCTTCCAGGAGCGGCATCGCCTCCCTGGGTACGGCAACACCGCCGCAGAGCCCGGTTGCTTGGTCCAATTTCATTACCGGCTACAACCCCGGCGGCCACGGCATCTTCGACTTCCTGCATCGCGATCCGATGACGCGCGGACCGCTAATCGGAACGCTGACACCGAGTACGGCGAGCAACTTTGATCTTTGGGGCGATTGGAAGTTTCCATTGCCGGGGGAAGGCGGCGACCCCAACCGCAGCGGTCAAGCTTTTTGGACCACACTGATGGATGCGGGTGTGCCCGCCAGTGTTTGGCGCATGCCGATCAACATTCCGCCGGAGCCCTCCATGGGCGTGTCGATTCCCGGCATGCTTACGCCGGCTTTGGATTCGGCCTACGGCGAGTGCACGGTCTTTACCAACGACCCGCTCGCTAAGTCGCGCGAGACCTACAAGAAGCTCGTCATCATGCGCGAAGAGGGCGACGGCAAATTTGCCGCAACCCTCGAGGGCCCGCCCAATCCGTACAAGAAGGGTGACCCCCACAGCAAAGCGCGACTTGTCTTCTATGTTGACGAGGCAGCGGGTCATGTGGCGGTGGATACCGGCAGCGAAGTTGCCGTGATCGCGCCCGGCGAATGGAGCGACTTCCTCGGAGTCAGCTTTGACATGCAATTGCCGGATTTCGGCTCGATGGATGCCACCGGCATCGTTCGTTTCTATCTGCGCAAAACCGATCCGGTGATCGAGCTTTACGCTTCGGCCGTCAACATCGACCCCGAAGCGCCGATCATGGACATTTCCGCCCCCGGCGACGCCAGCGCGGAACTCGCCAAGGAAATCGGTCGTTACTACACCCAGGGCATGGCGGAAGACGTCAACGCCCTCAAGTCAGAGTTGTTGAGTGTGGATGAGTTCGCCGATCAAGAGAACTTGGTTTACAACGAGCGCGTGCGCATGTTGGACCACGCATTGGACTCGTACATCGAAAACGAAGACGGAGGCTTTCTCTTCTTCTACTTCTCCACGGTGGACCTAACCAGTCACATGCTTTGGCGTCACGCCGACGAGGATCACCCCGATCACGACCCCGCGATTGCTGCAGGAAATTCCGAGCATTTCACCGGCCGCGAAGGAAGCTCTTGGAAGGACATCACTTTGGATGTGATTCTCAAGATCGATCCGGTGTTGGGCAAATTGCGCGCGCGACTGGGTGATGAGACTCCCCTGGTCGTCATGAGTGATCACGGTTTCGCTCCCTACCACCGCGAGTTCAGCTTGAATACGTGGCTGCTTGAGAATGGCTACCTGGTCCTCAAGGATCCGGAGGTCGTCAAAGACGAGGACGGGAACCCCGTTCTGGATGACGACGGAAATCAAGTCATTCGCGAGTACTCACGCGAGCTGGCCAAAACGGATCCCGCTTTCAAAAAGATGGAGATCATGAGCGCGGTTGATTGGAGCAAGACACGCGCTTACGGCATGGGATTCAACGGCCTCTACATCAACTTGAAGGGGCGCGAACTCGACAATCCGGCGACGGAGGATGTCGATGAGAGCGGTATTGTCGAGCCCGGAGCCGAGCACGCCGAGTTGGTGAGCGAAATCAAAGCCAAGCTCGAGAAAATCATCGACCCCAAGAACGGCAAGCCGGTCATCCTGCATGCTGATCGCCCCCAAGATATCTACACCGGCGACCGCATCAGCGACTCGCCCGATCTCTTGGTCGGTTTCAACTACGGCTACGGCAACTCTGACCCTTCCAGTGCGGGCCGCATCCCGGTCAACATCCTTCAGGACAATATGGGTGGTACCTTTGCGGGTAGCCACCTGATGGCGCCCGAAGTGGTCGCTGGAACCCTGGCCTCGAATTTACCCCTGCGCGAGGGAGATCACCGGTTGGAAGACCTGACGGTGGAGATCCTCAAGTTCTACGGCCTGGAGCCGAACCCGAAGATGCAGGGGCATCCCGTTTTGGTGCACTCGAAGTCGAACTAGCACCAAGCAGCATTCATCCAGCCGCTTTCAGGCGCGCTGGACGCACACTTCAAAAAGCAATACGAAAGGCAAGACCATGTTTGGCAGCGGAAACAAAATCAAGTTGGACAAGGACCTGTTGGAGCGCGCAAAGCAAATCGCCGAAGTTGCCGGCTACGCCTCCCACGAAGAGTTCATTACCCACGTCATCGAAAAGGAATTGGCCCAGTTTGAAGAGGCCGGCGATTCGGACGATGACATCACTGAGAAGCTTCGCGGACTCGGCTACATCAGCTAACGCGACAATAATCCCCAAGCCCAGCCCGGCTTATTCATCAATCTTCGCCATGGAAAGGCGATATTTGGTGAGGCGAGCCGCGTTCGGTACAACGAAAATCCAGCCCCTTCGCCGAACCCTCGGAAGTCCATTCCGAACGAGCTCGACGCACAAATGAACGCTCTGAACAGTCTCACCACCGGCGTCTTCGACGTTGTCCTAGCGCCCCTCGAATGGTTTGGACCGCTGACGGCCCTGGCCGTGCTCAGTGCCCTATTCGGGATCCTGGGCCTGTTCATCTTCAAGTACATCAGCTACCAGAAGGGGATTGCGGCGGCCAAGGACAAGATCAAAGGGCACATGATCGAGATCCGCATTTACCAGGATGACTTGGTCGTGGTGGGCAAGGCTGTGTTGAAGGTGCTCGGATACAACTTCATCTACATCAGTCTGAACATCCTGCCCTTCATTCCGCTTTCGATTCCGTTTGTGCTGCTGCTTTCGCAACTGGTGGTGCGCTACGCCTTCGAACCCCTGCCCGCCGGAGAGAGCATCTCCCTGGTGGTCGAGTTCAAGGATGCGGATCGGGCGAAGATCAAAGATCTTGAGCTAGTCGGACCGGATTGGGCCGTAAACAGTCCGCGCACCGCCCTAGTGCGCAGCGCTGCGGATGGACGCGCCTTCTTGCGTCTTGAGGATGTGCCGGCCGGAGAATGGGAACTCGAATTTCGTACGGGCGGTGGCGCAGTTGGGACCAAATCGCTCTTTGTGAACGGCGAGCGACCGCAATTGCTCCAGCCCGAGCGCGTGGGCGATTTTTGGAACGCTTGGCTGTGGCCGGGCGAAGAGCTTTTTGAAGCAAGCTCCCCCTTCCAGCGCATTGGGATTTACGGGCGCACGACCTACCCGGACCACGCTCTCGCGTCCTTCTTACCGGGCGGCATTGGTGGAATTTTGGTCGGCGTGTTGATCTTCTCCTTTATCGCCGGCATCGCGGTCATCAAACCCCTGGGCGTGACGATCTAAGGCCGAGTCCGATCTTGTTCGCGGGGCCTCGCAACTGCCAATGCGATGCTCGGCGAAGCAAATTCGCTCGCACTAGTCACACTGTTTAGGGCACAGCATGTTTTCCGCCGACATTGAACGCGCCATCGGCGCTTGCATCACGGCCCACGACGGCCAGTGGCGCCGCGGTGGAGAGGGCGTGCCCTACTCGGTGCATCCGTTGCACATGGCGCTGATGCTGGCCCGCTGGAACTTTGATGAGGTGTCCATTCAGGCCGCGCTCTTGCACGACATAGTCGAGGATTGCGAAGAGTGGACGCTGGAGGGCCTGCGCAAGGACTTCGGTCCGCGCGTTGCAAGCATTGTCGCCGAGCTGACCGAAGACAAAAGCCTCTCGTGGGCGGAACGCAAGGAGGCGGGCATTGCGTCGGTGCCGGGCCTGAGTTCCGAAGCAGCCTCGGTCAAGGCCGTGGACAAGCTCCACAACTTGCAAAGCCTGCGTGCGTCGCTTGAGTGCGCCGATGATCACAGTGAAATATGGGGTCAATTCCGAGGTGGCCGCGAGGGCACCCTGGCCGTGGCCAAGCGCTTGGTGAATGCACTGGTTGCGCGAGTGGACCCCAAACTCGGTCGCGCCCTGAAAGCGGCGCACGAGGCCGTTCTCAGGCTAGATCAAGCGCAAACCAAGGTCTGAAACGCGCGGCCTGAATAGGCACTGCGGTTTTGGCTGCAGATCGAATCCGTGGTTGCGAAGGCATCGTGCGACTCAAATCGTCAAAGACTGAGGGTGCAGCAGCCTTCAAGAAAGCCTTACTTGGCTTCGAGTGCACCGCTTTTGGCAAGTGCGGCGAGGACTTGCTCGCGCATGGCGGGGCGGCAAACGACGAGTTCGTGGTTGACCGGGTTGGCTTGATTGTAGCGGTGCTCTTCACCGCGAAGTTTGCAAACGGTCCAGCCGAGGGCGCGTGCAATGACCTCAGGGGC
>JAJDES010000422.1 GCA_029259675.1 Planctomycetota bacterium | reverse complement strand
ACTTCCTGGAAGCCGTTCTCGGCCATCATGTTGATGACGTCGCGCGCGACAAACATGCCGACGATGGTGTCCGGCGTGCCGCGGTAAACCGGAATGCGACTGTGTCCGTCGCGGGCAACCGTTTCAATCGCAGCTTGGATGCCGCTATCTACTTCGACGGCGGAGAGTTCCGTGCGCGGCGTCATGATTTCGGCGACATCCACGTCGCGAAACTCCATCACGTTTTCGATCAACTCGCGCTCGGATTCGTGCAGGTCGCCCTCCAATTTGCCGTCCTCCACAACTTCGCGCAGGTCGTCCATCAAGCGTTGACGCGCATCCACTTCTTGACCCATGAGTCCGAGCAAGGTCGATTGAATGCGCAGCAGAAGCCAAGTCAATGCGGCAATCGGCAGCTGGACGACATTAAAGTAGGGCAGGCTCTTGGCCAGAATGTTGGGGCCGGCCGCTCGCACGAAAATGGAGGGCAGCAATTCGGTGGCCAGCAGAATGAGCGGCACCGACAGCAACAGGGCCAAGATCACGTCTTGACCGGCGTCCTTGGGTTCCGACAAGAGCAAGAAGACGCAACCGGTAAAGGAGAGGTCGCAGGTCAGCTTGAGCACGTTGGCGCTCGTTGAAAGCGGGGCTGAGCGCCGCATCAAGCGCTCCAGGCGCTCGCGCTTTGAATCGGATTGCGCACAGGCCAGGATTCGCGCCGGCGAGACCCGCAGCAATCCGGCTCGCAGGGTTGCGAACAGGCCGGAGAGCACCAGCAGAGTCAAGGCCAGGCCCCCAAGTTGAGGGGAGTCGAGGCCAGGCAGAGGTAGGGCTGCCGCGGCGATCGTCGCCGCGGTGGTAGATGGATTCAACGCGTCTGCCGCTAAGAAAGTTGCGGTCCTAATGGGGGCTCCAGGGCTCCGGCCGACGCCGGTTGCCAATTTCGGATTCTAGCTCGCCGAAGTGGGCGGCGTGCACCCCCTTGGAAAGATAGTGGGGAACACGGGCTGCCCAAGTGGAATGTGACGGTCATTCGTTGTCGGCTGGTGACATTTCGATCTGCAGCGCCGAGCTGCATTCCTGAAATTCCGGGCCGCGATGGCTGGGGGCCTAGGGCAAGGGATCTTCGGGTCCACACAGTGCGATTCCGCTCGCCGCCGCTGTGGAGCCCGTGCGAGCCGGCACGGAGGAGCTCGCGTGGATTTCAGATCCACCTCGGGCGATGTATTCTAAGTGTATTTGAATATTGACTTTAGGTCAGAATTAGGCCGCACACCCGCTGGCTGGCACGAAGCGTGAATAGGGGGAGTGCATGATCCTGAAGGCCCCTCACGGCGAACCCCGCGCCGAATCCAGCTCGAGAGCCGTTTTGCGCTCGGATGCCCTGCGCAAACTCCGCAACCACCGCCGAGTTTGCCGCGAACTCAAGGCCCGCGGGCTGAGCACCGCACGCGAGGCCGGCGAGAGCGAGGATGCCCTCGAAAACCGCCTGGGCACGGGTCTTATGGCTTTGTACCGCGATACTCGCAGCGAGCACAGTTTTGAGGCTCTTTACGAGGTTTCGCGTGCGGCCGTTTTGCAGTGGATTCGGAGCCTTTTGGGCCGAAGTGCCGCCCAGTTGGATCCTGCGGAGCTGATGCAGGACACGTTCGTGAACGTGTTTCGCTATCCAAAGGGCTTTCGCGCCGAACACAGTGGCAGCTTCCGAGTTTGGGTGCGCACCATCGCCGGCAACATCGTGCGGCGGGCACGGGCCGATTCGAGTCGCTTCTCGCTGCAGGCGCTCCCGGAAGGACTTCAGGAGCCGGTGGATCAGGGCTGCAGCCCGGTCTTGGATGCCCAATTGAGTGAGCAACGCACGGCGTTGCAGGCCGCCTGGGTCATATTTCTATGCCACTACCAAAGGGCGTGGGAGCAACTGCGTGAACGCGATCAAAAAGCACTGCGGCTGGTTGAAGTTGAGGGGATGAGCTACGCCGATGCCGGCCAAGTGCTGCGCGTCGGGCGCTCCAATATGAAGATGATCATCTTTCGCTCCCGCAAACGCATTGCCGCTCGCATGCGCATTTCCATGGAGGCCTGCCAAAGTTCGGAGGCCCTGGACCGCGGGGATCTCTTGAGCCTCACGACAGATAAGGGCGCGCGAACCCCGCAGTCGGCTGCGCGGCGCGCGGGCGCAACGGAATTGCTTTCGGCCTAGAAGCGCCAACGGCCGGAGGGCGGGCCGCCGATCTTCCGATTGATTGGGCTGCTGGGCGGTGGGGAGCGGGGCCGTCGCCGCGTAGACTTGGGCGCCATGGCCCAAGCAATTGATCTCATGCTGCGCGGCGCGCGCCAAATCGTCACGGCGACCGGCTCGCAGCCGCGTGCAGGTGCGGGGCTGGCCGCCATTGAGATACACGAGAACGCGGCCTTGGCCATCGATGACGGGTGCATCCTCGAAATCGGTCCCGTCGCCCCGATGGAAAAGCGCTATCAAGCGCGCCATACACTGGATGCCGAGGGCGGAGTGATCGTGCCCGGATTTGTGGACGCGCACACGCATCCGGTGTTCGCAACAACCCGCGAAGTGGAATTTGAACAGCGCACGCAAGGCGCCACCTACACCGAAATTTCCCAGGCCGGCGGCGGGATTCTATCCAGTGTGCGCGGAGTGCGCGGAGCGTCCAAGGAGGAGCTCGTCGCTCGCCTGTTGCTGCACTTGGATCGATTTCTGGATATGGGGACGACAACGGTCGAAGCCAAAAGCGGTTACGGACTCAGCCTCGAAGATGAACTGAAGTGTCTGGAAGTGATCGCCTTGGCAGGCGCGCAGCATCCGGTCGAGTTGGTGCCGACCTTCTTGGGTGCGCACGAATTCCCGCCGGAATTTCGCGACCGCCGCGGCGCCTATGTCGATCACCTTGTGCAGGACATGCTGCCGGCCGTGGCCGAGCGCGGATTGGCCGAGTACTGCGACATCTTTACCGAAGCCCACGTCTTCGGATTGGACGACAGTCGCCGCATTCTTGAACGCGCGCGTGAGTTGGGATTCGGCTTGCGATTGCACGTGGATCAACTCACGCCCCTGGGCGGGGCGGAGCTGGCCGCCGAATTGGGCGCGGCTTCGGCCGATCACTTGGAGTTCGTTTCCGATCACGGAATCGAAAGTTTGGGTGCTGCCGGAGTGGTTCCGGTCCTTTGTCCGCTCGTGCCGCTTTACCTGCGCGTCGAACAGGAAGTGCCCGGGCGTCGCATGGTGAGCGCGGGCCTGGCACCGGCCCTGGCCACGGATTTCAATCCGGGCAGTTGCTACACGCAAAGCATGCCGGAAGTCATGACGTGGGCCGCGTTGCGACTGCGCTTCTCCGCAGCGGAATGCTTGACGGCGTCAACGCTGAATGCGGCTTGTTCACTGGGGCGCGGCGCAAGCGTAGGCAGCTTGGAACCCGGCAAGCGCGCGAACGTCTTGATTCTCGATCAACCGGACTACCGCCACCTCTGCTACGAATTTGGCCGCAATCCCGTACGCGTCGTGATTGCGGGCGGCAAGGTTGTGCGCGATGCGAGGCGCAGTTGATGGGGTGGGGCGGGCGCGATCCACAGCTTGGTGGGAGTGATCCGTCTTGAAAAGCTGGTTGGCATGGGGCGGGGTGATCGGCTTGGCACTCTTGGCCTTTGCACTGCGCGAGGGAGCGCGGGCGAGTCACCGGGCGCAGCCCACGGAACTGTCCCCCGAGTGGGCGATTGACGATCCCGACGCGGCCTACCATCTGCGCCGCACGAGCTTGACCCTGCACTCGGGCCACGTGCCGGGCAGTGATCGCTTCTTAAATCATCCGGCCGGCAGCCCCATACCCTGGCCGCCCTTGGCGGATGCGATCTTCGCGGGGATTGCTCGCGCGACGGGGGCTTTGCATGGGGAGGGTCCCATGCGAGTCGTGAACGAAGCGCGACTGGAAGCCGTGCTTGTGCATGTGCCGCCCGTGCTCGGTGCCCTGACGGTGTTGGCGGTGGC
>JAJDES010000421.1 GCA_029259675.1 Planctomycetota bacterium | reverse complement strand
TCGAAGCCCGGATCGCTGTTGAAATTCGAAACCAGCGATTGGAGCCCCGGCGACACGGTCTACGCGCGCGTCGGTTTCCAGGACGGCAATCGGCTCTGGACCAGTCCCCTGCGCATCGCGGAGATCGTGCGTTGAGGGCCAAGGGCCGTTGGCTCCTGGCGGGAGCCTGCTTGGGCTTGGCCGCTAGCGCCGCGCTCGTTCCCAATCCGGCCGCGCAAAACCGGCGCCGGCAGCGCGAGGATCCAACGCCCCGCGCGCCCGAGCCCCTGTGGTTATCCCCCGCGGGACAGATCGCCTTCGAACCCAGTCTGGCCACCGATTCGACCGGCGGACTGTGGTGCGTGTGGGTCGCATGGAATGCGCCGCAGGAATCCGTCGCCGGTGAGACCACCGCAACGGGCCCGGGAACGGGTTCACTCGCCGGAGTTTGGAAAGCCGCAGGCGGAGAACTCGTGCGCTTCGAAGTCCCCTCAAGCGCTCCCTTTCCCGCACGCCCGCATCTTGTTCATAGCCCGAATAAAGCCTGGCTCGTGTGGGAAGCCGGACGCGAGGGCGAGCGCCAATTATTCAGCACAAGCTTGAGTGCAGCGGCGCCGGCGCAATCACAATCGGCGCCCGCAATTGCAGTCGGCGCGATTGAAAACATCCCCGGCTCGAACCAAGGTCCACTCGCTCCCAAGTTGGTAATTCGGTCCGACGGCACACCCAGCGTGGTCTTTCAATCGGAACGCGGAGGTCAGTACGACATCGCCATTGCGGACCGCAAGCAGTCGGGCTGGGAAAGCGCGCGCCCCCTGTTTGAAAGCGAACACGACGAATGGGATCCGCAACCCGTTCTGCGCAGCGACGGCAGCCTGGCCGTAATTTACGATCGCTGGCCGGCCGCAAGTGAATCCAAGTCGGAAACGAATACGGACCCAAGTTTTGACGTCGAGTTGGCGCTCTTGGAAGAAGAGGGAGCCCTGACGCGCTACACCGTCGCCGGCGGCCCCCAACATCAAGCGCATCCATCGGCAACTGTGGACGCCCGGGATCGCATTTGGATCGCATGGGAAGAGTGCGAACGATTCGGTCGCGGCGGCCCGTTGCGCAACGACCGCGCCCTGGGCCTAGCCGTGTTCGAAGCCGGCAAAGTGCACGCAGTCGATACCGAAGAATGGTCCCCGCGCCGCGGCCGCAATGACTTGCCCCGCATCCACGCCGCACCGAACGGGCTCTTCCTCTCCAGTCGCCGCACTTCGCGCGAGAAGCCCAAGGTGCGCGGGAAGAGTTTTTGGTACACGACTTGGCAAACGGAGATCTTCAGCTTCGACAAGCAAGGCGGAGGTTCCAGAGCTACGATCGCAGCCAGCCACGGCCACAACGACGCGAGCGAAAGTTTCGCCAGTACTCAGGATGCGACCTTCGTGGCCTTCGCCACCGACGATCGCCTAAACGGGTTCGGCGCCATCCGCGAATGGGGTGAATCGATTGAGGGCTCCTGGCGCATCGCCCTGGAACGCCTACCGCAGTCGTCGGGTTTTCCGAGCTTCGACCCGAGCTTCGACCCGAGCTTCGAAACGGATCAAGGGACGCCCGCTCGCCCCCTAACTCCCGACCAAGACGAGTCCGAAAGTCGTACGAAGCTCCCGGATCCAACCGGCGCCACGCGCGAGTCCTCCAGCGAACGCCGCATTTTCTGGGGCGATCTGCATCGCCATACACACCTGTCGCGTTGCTCGGGATCGAAAGACGGAACCATCGCCGACGCCTATCGCTACGCGCGCGGACCGGGCCGGCTCGACTTCATCGCCGTCACCGATCACTACCAGCACATGCAACCCTGGTCCTGGTGGAGATCCCTGCGCGATACGATTCGTCACTACGCACCCCACAAGTTGGTTACGTTTGCCGCCGTCGAACGCGTGCGCCCCATGGGCGGCCACTACAACGACCTTTATCTCGACCCGCACAGTATTCCCTTCGCGCCCGACATTTGGCGCAAGCCCTCGGCTACGCACGCTCCGCAATTGCCCGTCATTTCGATCCCGCACATGCTCGGCATCGGCGCGCGCACCGGCTTCAACTGGGATGACTTCCACCCCGATCGCCACCGCGTACTCGAACTCTTCCAGGGCTATCGAGGTAGCTACGAGGGAGCGGGGCTGCCCTATGAAGCCGTCGATCGCGAGCGCGACGAAGTCAGCCTGGCCAGCGGCTTGGAGCGCGGTCTGCACTTCGGCTTGATCGCCTCCTCGGATCACGCCTCATCCAACACCTCCCTCGCGGGCCTCTGGGCCGATCAAGCGACGCGCGAAAGCATCTTTGAAGCTCTGCATGCAAGGCGCAGCATGGCGGCCACGGCACGCACCAAAGTGGACGCCATGTTGGGCGCACTAAAAATGGGCGAGCGCGGCCTAGCCGCCGCCTCCGCACCCTTCGAACTTTTTATCCGGGGCGAAAACGATGCTGCGCGCGTGGCCACGATCGATGTACTGAAGAACGGCGAGCCCTGGCGCAGCCTGCCGACAACAGACGATTCGCCCGATGCGTTGGTCGAGCTCTACGTGGTCAGCCTGCGGACGGGATTGACTCCCCGACACGATGAATTGGTCATCAGCGCCCGCGGCGGACAAATCCAAAGCGCTCGCCTGCGCCGCACCGATAGCGGAGCGGACGTGCAACTGAAGGATGGCCGCGCGACCCTCACCCGTGACGACTTCACCTTGCTCGACCTTGCGATCGAAGTCGCGTGGCCCGGCAGCGAACCCGGCCGGCTAGCCTTTGAACGGGGCGACAAAAACACCCATGTCAACGTAAGTGAGTGGCAGCTCGGGCGCTCCCAGGAAATCCAGCTCCCCGGTGACAGGTCCGGCAACGCAAGCGCGCAACTGTGGCGCTTGGGAAGAACTTTGGACAAGACCGGCGGATCCTTTCCATTTCCCGATCCAGCGCGGCGCCCCGGCGATGTTTACTACGCGCGCATCGCGTGGACCGACGGCGAGTTAGCCTGGACCAGCCCGATCCGTGTCGACGGCGAACCCAAGCCCCTTCCCAAGTGAACCACGTCTGCCACTCCAGATTGGCAATCATGCACGACGCAACCCGGCGATCGCCCAGCGCAAGCGCGCGCAAATCACTTGCGCGCATGACAGTAGCCACATTCGGAGCGCTGATCCTCGGCGCCTGCGGTCCGGGCATCGCACCCGCCGCAAGCGCAGACTTGGTGGTCATCCTGATCGACGCGACCCCCGCCGCCGCCCTTTCCTGTTACGGCTACGAACGCGAAACCACGCCCAACATAGACCTCTTGAGCCAAGCGGGAATGCGCTTCGAAAACGCCTACGCCCCCGCGAGCTACACCCTGGCCTCGATCAGTTCGATCTTCACCGGCCTGGCCCCGGCCACCCACGGTGTCATCGGATTGCAATCCAATGTGATTGCCGAAGAGCACTGGACCCTGGCCGAGAATCTGCAATCGGCCGGCTTTGCAACGGGCGGTTTCTCAAGCAATCCGCACATCACGCCCGAGGGCGGCTTCTCCCAGGGCTTTGACGAATTCCGCCACTACGGCCGCGACCGCTTCGATCTGCACGACGTACCCGACGCCCTGCGCGAAGATCCGGTCGAGTGGTGGCGCGAACACGCGGGCGAG
The DNA here is from genome assembly GCA_029259675.1 of Planctomycetota bacterium. Lineage (GTDB taxonomy): Bacteria > Planctomycetota > UBA1135 > UBA1135 > JAJDES01. Next base: position 2,511 of record JAJDES010000421.1, on the reverse strand, counting down.
CGCCGCTTCCTCTACGTGCACCTATTGCCGCCCCACCAACCCTACGACGCTCCGCCCGCCCACGCCGAGTTGTTCGGCACCGATCGCGAAACGCGCCGCCTGGGCATGACCGACTGGCTGGTCGAAGCCGACCGCGAAGGCAAAGTCAGCGCCGGCAGCGAAGAAGCTCGAATCATCCGCTCGCGCTTCGATGCCGGCTTGCACCACGCCGACGCCGTCGTCGGCGACATGCTCGCGGCCCTCGACCTCGGCCCCAACACCTTGCTCGTGCTCCTATCCGACCACGGCGAAGCCTTCGCGGAACACGGCCGCCTTTTGCACGGCAGCACCGTTTTCGAAGAAATGTGCCGCGTGCCCCTGATCATGCGCGGCCCCGGCATCGAACCCGGACTCGAGCGTGAACTCACCACAACCGCATCCCTCGCGCCGACCCTCTGCCAGCTACTCGATATTCGCTGGCGCTACCCCACCCAGGGCACCGGCTCCTTCGCGGGAGTCTTCACAGGCGAGCAGTACCTACTCGAACCCACCATTTCGCGCAGCGTCGGCAACGTCCCCGTTTGGTCCCTGCGCACACCCGAGTGGTCCTTGATCGAACAACCCGCGCGCAAGAAGCGCCTGCTTTACAATCGCGACCGAGATCGAGGCGAAACCCAAAACCTATTGGGCCCCGATGCCACCCCGGAGCACCGCAAAATCGCGAACCAACTATCCGAGCAACTGCAAGACCTCCTAAGCGTGCAACGCCAAGCCGGAAAAAGCTTCAAAAACGCCCGCAACGACACCCACCGCGAAGCCATCGAGAAGCTGGGCTACTTCGGCGATGACTGATCTCAGCGCTTAAAGCCAAAAATCGCCCACGCCCGCTTCGCGGTAAAATCGCAGCCGTCTCGCGCTAATAGTTGAGCGCGTGCAAGGCATCGCAACTGGCGACCAAATTCCTTTTGGGGTTTCCGTGCAACCCTAGGGTGTCCCGATTCACCCATAGGCATGAAGAAACTCATTGCCATCCTGGTCGCCCTAGCAGGGGCCGCTGCTTTTTCGCATGCGAAAGAATTAGACTCGCAGCCCGTGCAGCCCGAACTCGCCGTAGCCGCCTTCGAACGCTACAAGGCCATGCAGGGAGATTGGCGTGGCGAAAGCACCAAGGGTTGGAAGGACAAGGTCCGCTTTCAGACCATCGCGCGCGAGTCCGTCGTGATGCAAACCTCTGAGTTTGAAGCTCACCCGGGGGAAACCATGGTGACCATGATTCACATCCACGACGGTCAATTGATGCTCACCCACTACTGCGTGGCGGGCAACCAACCCAGGCTCGTGGCTACAAAGATCAATGCGGACGCCAGCCAGCTGACCTTCACCTACAAGGACGGCACGGGCCTCAGCTCTCGGGATCAAGGCCATATGGACAAGGTCAAAATTCAATTCGGCGCAGACGGCTCCTTCACTTCACAGTGGACGTGGTATCAAGATGGCGAGGAATCTTGGATGGAGGAAATTCGCCTTGAGCCCGCGCAATAAGGAAGAAGCCGAATGGATTGCGGCGTTCGTGGCCGCGCGCACGGACGCGACGTTCCTTCCGTTGTACCGCCTGCACTCCCCCCGCTTGTTCCGCATCGCCCTGCGCATAACTGGTGGCCGAACCGGCGAAGCCGAGGAAGTCGTGCAGGAAGTTTGGACCAGGGCCCTTTCGCGCTTGGACCGATTTGAAGGCAACTCGGCACTGTCAACCTGGCTGCAGGGCATTGCGATCAACTGCATGCGCGAACGCAGACGCAGCACCGAACGGGAACAGTCCATCTCGGATGAAGATCAAGCGGACCTAGCCGACCGCGACACGATGAGTGCGGATGCAAGCACCGGCTTCGGACATGTCGAGCTTGAGGCGCTGGACTTGGCCGTCGCCGCATTGCCCATCGGCTTTCGCGAGATCGTAACTCTGCACGACATCGAAGGCCAAACTCACAAACAAATCGCCGAGATCCTCGGCATCAGCATCGGCACATCAAAGAGCCAATTGGCCCGTGCGCGCAGGCGCTTGCGCCATTTACTCGCTCAACCGCAGCAGCTCAAGAGAGAAAGATCATGAACGAACAAGACGAAGGCCTCTCGCAGGAAGAGCGCGACTTGTTTGCAAGCTTGCGCGACGCTACGCCCCCCACCCGGAATCTTGAGGCCGAAACCCTTGCGCTCTTGCACAAGCGCGGATTGATCGACGTTCCGACAACGTTCTGGCAACGCAAACTATCCATCGGCTGGCTGGCGGCCGCCTGCATCGCATTCATGGCCCTGGGCAAAATGCTCTCAGCGCCGGCCTACACCCCATCCGAGCAACCGGGCCGTCAGTTCCTGCTACTGCTGCACGAAACCTTCGACACCGCAGCCTCCACACCCGCCGCCGCAGAAGAGTACAGCCGCTGGGCCCAGGACATCGGCGACGCCTTCATCGACGGTGCAGAGCTCGGCCAAGACATGCTTCAACTGCAACCCACCCCAGCGGGCCTCGAAACA
>JAJDES010000043.1 GCA_029259675.1 Planctomycetota bacterium | reverse complement strand
CGTGCCCTATGAGTTGGACGAGATCACGCGCCTGGTAGAAGACAATTTGAACGCCGAGGCTTACCAAGCGGTTGCGCACTTAACCGTGGGCGAGTTGCGTGAGTGGTTGCTTGAGGTGACGACCAGCGGGGAGATGATTCGTTCGATTGCGCCCGGGCTGACGCCCGAGATGGCGGCGGCTGTTTGCAAGCTCATGTCGAATATGGACCTGATGCTTGTGGGCGCCAAATGCCGCGTGGTGGTGCGCGCGAACAACACCTTGGGCTTGCCGCGGACGCTTTCGTCGCGCTTGCAGCCCAATCATCCCTCCGATGACATTGAGGGCATTCTCTTCAGCACGCGTGAGGGGCTCGCATACGGTTGCGGCGATGCCGTAATCGGTGTCAACCCTGCCACCGATACGCCCGAATCGACGGCGGAGATTCTGAAGCATTTGCATGAGTTGATGCAGCGCAACGCGATCCCGACTCAGCACTGCGTGCTCTCGCACGTGACCGTGCAAATGCAGGCGCTGAAGCTCGGTTGCCCCATGGACTTAATGTTCCAAAGCCTGTCGGGCACCGAAGCCGGCAATCGGGCCTTTGGCATCTCGGTCGCCCTAATGGATGAGGCCCATGGGCTGATGGCGGAGAAGCGCTCCTCCAAGGGGCCGAATTTCATGTACTTCGAGACCGGTCAGGGCTCGGCCCTGTCGAGCGATGCGCATCACGGCGCGGATCAACTCACCCTCGAAGCCCGCTGTTACGGTTTCGCACGCCGCTACCAACCGTTCATCGTCAACACGGTGGTGGGCTTCATCGGCCCCGAGTATCTTGCGAACGGGCGGCAAGTGACGCGCGCGGGGTTGGAGGATCATTTCATGGGTAAGCTGCTGGGGTTGCCCATGGGCTGCGACGCTTGCTTTACCTACCACGCCGATATGACCCAGGACGAGCTTGAGGCCCTGAAGGTGTTGCTCGGCGCCGCGGGATGCACCTACCTCATGTCGATGCCGGTGGGGGACGACATCATGCTCAACTATCAATCGACCTCCTACCACGACGTGCCGTCGGTGCGCGGGCTATTGAACAAGCGACCGACGCCGGAATTCGATGCTTGGCTCTTCGAGCGCGGAATCATGGACGGTTCCAAACCCGGCAAGCATTTCGGAAGGGCGGACGCGATTCGATGAGCGCGACGCGCGAATTGATTGCTCGACTGCGCCGGCAGTTGGGCGAAGACGACCCGCTTCCTCCGGCAGCTGCAGCGGAGCGGCTTGCTACTCCGCCGAAGCGTGTCTTTCCCAAGGCTCGCTCGGCGAGCGAGTACATGCAACAGGCGGCAGAGCACACCACGGCCCTGGTCGGCATCGGCCAGGTTGGGACCCGTTATGCGACTGATGTGGTGCTGCAATTTCAGGCGGAGTTGGCGGTGGCGCATCATGCTGTGGCTTCGCTCTTGCCGGACGGTTGGCGCGAAGCCCATGGGCTGCTTCCGCTCAATACGCGTGTGGATGACCACGCGTCCTATTTGATGCGCCCGGATCTGGGCCGGCGCTTGCATCCTTTGAGCCGACAGCTGTTGGAGTCTGAGGCGCGCAAGGACGTGGATGTGCAGCCCATACTCGCCGACGGCCTTTCGGCCTTGGCCTGTGTCGGGTCTGGTCCGCGCGTGTTGGAAGCACTGACTCGCGAGTGCGCCGGCGCGGGATTGAGCCTGGGGACTCCGGTTTGCGCTCGCTTCGCACGGGTTTGGCTGGAGGACGAGATCGGCGAAGTGGTGCGCGCCAAGGTTGCGATCATCATTCTTGGTGAACGCCCGGGCTTGGGCACCGGTGACGGGCTCTCCGCTTATTTGGTTCACAAACCAACGCTCGGCAAGACTGACGGCGACCGCAACATGATTTCCAACATTCACGCGCGCGGACTTTCGCCCGAAGACGCAGCCGCGCGACTTACCCAATTGGCCGCCGCCATGTTGGAGCAGGGTCTGTCGGGCGTCGAGCTGGACCTGGCGAAGCTCGGCAAGGATTTGGATTCGCGCGTCATTCGCAAGCCGGACAAGCGCCAAGCACTGATTGAGGTTTCGAAATGATCCTGGAGCCGATACGGCCTACGATTCTTTCCGTGCAGCGCATTCCACATGCGCACGCTTCCGTCTTGCAAAGTTACGGAGCGGATCCGTCCGTGCACAGCTCGCTGGGACTCGTGACCTGTGATCAAGACGACAGCACCTACGTAGCGCTGGATGAAGCGACCAAGCAATCACCGGTCGACGTGGTCTTTGCACGTTCTTTCTACGCCGGAGCTGAGAATGCATCCGGACGACTATCCGGCGAAATACTCGGTGTCATCGCTGCCGCGGGTCCGACCGAGATCGACGCCGGCCTGCGGGCACTGATCGGCTGTCTCGAACACGATGCTTGCTTTTACAACGGCGACGAGCGCGGGGAGATAGCCATATTCCCGCACGTGGTCAGCTCCATCGGTCACTACTTGTCCAAAGAATCCGGACTGCCGTTGGAAAGTTCCATGGCCTACCTGGTCGCACCGCCGATGGAAGCGACGATTGGAGTGGATCGCGCGCTCAAGGCAGCCAATGTCCAAGTTGCCAAACTTTTCCCGCCGCCAACCGAAACGAACTACGGCGCCGCCTGGTTGTCCGGTGAGTTATCCGAGTGCGAAGCCGCCGCCTCCGCCTTCGCCGAAGCCGTGATCGAAATCGGCCGCAACCCGCGCCAGATATAGCGTTCCATCAGAAGCGGCGGGCTCCTTCGCGCGATTATTAGCTTCCCCTCCATGCGGCCTTAACTTGGCTTTACGAGCGAGCCATCGGAGCGACGAATTAGAATTTGAGCAGCTTGCTAAGGCTCGTATTCCCACTCTCCACAGCCAGTTGAGCCGGCGTTTGGCCCGCGCGACTGTAGCGGTAACCCACGGCTTTGGGGTCGGCTCCCTGCTCCAGCAGCCAGGCGGCCAAGTCCGTGGCACCACGTTTTGCGCATAGGTGCAGGGCCGTCGTTCCGATGCTGTCCTGGTCCACGTCCGCGCCGAAGCTCTTGAGCAACTCCGCCGCTTCAATCGAAGCGCCGCCGGTTACCGCATACCACATCAGCGGAAAATCATGTGCGCCGCGCTCGTGGATCAGCGTTGCATCGCGCTCGAGCCAGAAAGCGACCGTGTCGAGGTCGCCGAGGGCAACAGCCGTCGGCAGGGAGAGCGGCGCCCCGTGGTCGAGGTGAAAGCGAATGATGTCGCGGTTGCCGACATGCGCGCAGGCTTCGATTGCGAGTTCGTCGTCGGACGAGGTGGAATAAATCAAACGCGGATCGCTTGCGACGAGCTTGCGCACGGCGGGCAGATTGAAGTGGGAGTTGCCGGTGACTTCGCTCTGAAGATCCTGCGGGATGCCGGCCATATCGGGCCTGGTGACGGCTTCCCGATTGGCATTGAGGGCAAAGCGCGAAGCTCGATTGTCGCGCGCCAAGTTCGCGTGGCCGGCGAGTATGGCCGCGCCTTCGGCCCACTGTAGTTCGCCGGCGAGGTCCTGTGCTGTTCGCCCTCGGCTGTCGCGGGCGCTGACATCGGCGCCTTTGCGAACGGCGAGCTTCACGAGGAGCGCATCACGACGGGCCACGGCAGCGTGCAAGATCGAGTCGCCCCTCGCTTGCGGCGCATTGACATCGGCTCCGTTGCCGCAAAGCTCAGTCAGGCCGATACGCGCCCAACTTGCGTGGGGGCTTTCGAGTGCGCCGCGCGCGGGCGTAAACCCCGAACCTCCCTCGGGGCGTGCATCGTCGCGGCAGCCCGCGCTCCTCAGCCTCCAGGTATCGAGGCTGCCGACAAGGCTAGCGGCATAAAGCGGTGTGCCCCCGATCGGGTGCGCGGCGTTGAGGAGTTCGGGCTGAATGCCGGCGAGCGCGTCGAAGCGCTCCCAGTCCTCGGCCAGCACCGCTTCGACGAGATCGAGCTCGATGCCAGCGGCGAGCAGCACAGCCGCCACATTCTCGTGCCCATGCAGATAGGCCAAGACCAAGGCGGAGCGTCCATCGGTTGCGGTTGCGCGGGCCAGCTCGGAGCTGACGTTCAAGAGCTTCCGCACGCTCTCGACGTCGCCCGCTCGGACGGCCGCGAGGAAGGCGGCGACATCTTGCTCGTTCGCCTGCTTGGCCGTGGCTTGCCCGAGACAGCCAAAGCGGCCGATTGCTGCGGGTGACATGAATGCGAGGGACAGAACGGTCCCCAGTGTTGAGATGGCGTGGCGCCTGGAAACGTGCATGATGGATTGACCTCCGCTGGATCGAGCGCCAAAGCCTCAAACGGGGGGCCAAGTTTGTTCGCAAAAAAGTACCTTTGAAATTCTTGGCCCCAAGCTGCGGCGCTTTGCGCTCTTAAAAGGAGTCGACTCCATCAAATGACCACTCCGGCCCCTGACAACACCTGGAGCCCCGAGGTTTATCGGGAGCTTCGAAGCCATGCGGAGCGCCTGATGGCCGGCGAGCGCGGAGGTCATACGCTGGAGCCGACGGCCTTGGCCCACGAAGTTTGGCTGCGCTTGCTCCAAAGTCGCAACGCCAGCGAGTTGGATCGCGCAGCTTTCCTGGGGCTGGCCGCGCAGGCCATGCGCCGCATCCTGACCGAGCACGCGCGCGCGAGGTCCAGCGCGAAGCGCGGCGGGGGCGCGCGGCGCACGACCCTCGGCGGCATGGCTCAGGCCACGCAGCCCCAGGACTTTGCCCTCGATCTCGACGCCGCGCTGTCGGAGCTGGAGGCCATCGACCCCGATCTGGCGCGGGTTGTCGAGTTGCGCTTCTACGCGGGCTCCTCCGTTGAGGAAATAGCTGAGGTACTTCAGTCTTCGCCGCGCACGGTCAAGCGCCGCTGGCGTTTCGCACGCGCTTGGCTGCAACAGTACATGCGGGAGCACGCATCATGAATCGTTGGGAACGGCTCCAGGAATTGTTCGAGTCCACGGTCGAGCTGGGCGCGAGCGAACGCGCGCGGGTCTTGCACGAACGCACGCAAGGCGACAGCGACCTGATCGCCAGCGTTGAAGCTTTGGTCGCATCCCACGCGTCGCCAGCGGAAGACTTGGACCTCAGCGCAACGCAAGTCCTACTCCAACTGAAGGCCGAGTCGCCCGCCGAAGAGCTCCTGGGGCTCGAGTTTGACGGTTATCGCCTCGATGACCACTTGGCCTCGGGGGGCATGGCGCACGTTTACCGCGCCACGCGCATGAGCGCCGGCACCGAGCGTCGCGTGGCGCTCAAGGTTTTGCGTCCGAGCCTGGATACGGAGGCCTTTCTCGAGCGCTTTCAGCAGGAACGCGAAACCCTGGCTGCACTTGAGCACGAGCACATCGTCACCTTTCTCGATGCGGGTGCGCTGCCGGACGGTCGTCCCTACCTGGTCATGGAGTACATCCAAGGCCTGCCGCTTTCAAAGTGGGGGAGGACCGTAGCCCAGCCGCAGCGCATTGCCCTATTCCTGCAGGTGCTCGCCGCCGTGCAATACGCGCACCAACAGCTCGTCGTGCACCGCGACCTGAAACCCTCGAACGTGCTTGTGACCAAACAGGGCGTGCCCAAGTTGCTCGACTTCGGGGTCGCGCTCGCGTTGGGTGTCGAGGGCAACCACTCCCAGGCACGTGGGCCCTTGACTCCCGCCTATGCCAGCCCCGAGCAACTGCGCGGGGAGGCGATCACGACTTCCACGGACATCTACTCGCTGGGAGTCCTGCTGCGTGAACTCTTGAGCGCAGACACGAGCGAGCTCGCAGCGGGGCCCGTCAAAGTCTCCGCAGATCTGGAAGCCATCATGGCGCGCGCACTGAGTGAGGATCCGTTTTCGCGCTATCGCTCTGTCGATCACTTCGCGGACGACTTGCGGCGTGAACGCACCCACGAGCCCATCTCGGCGCGGCCGGGCACTTGGGCCTATCGGGCTGCGCTCGCCGCGCGCAGGCATCGCTTTGCGTTGGGGCTGGGGGTCGCGTTGCTACTTGCGACCCTCGCCGGTTGGATCGCTTCGGATCTCGCGCGGCGCCGGGCGGAAGCCGAAGCTTCAACGGGCTGGGGCGCCCACGCCGAAGTCAAAACGGTGGCGCGCATCTATGAAGAATGGCTGACCGGCGTTGCGTCCGGCGATCCGGAGCTCTTCGAAGCGGCGACCGCGC
>JAJDES010000420.1 GCA_029259675.1 Planctomycetota bacterium | reverse complement strand
TCGCCACGACGGCAAGCGCATCCTTGAAGTGGATCTCTTGGTTGATGGCGAGAAGGTCACGGTCAAGCCCAGCAATTTGGTCGAATCCATCCCGATCAATCACTTCCTCAAGCTGCTGGACCCGGCCCCGCCCGCCGAAGTCATGCAAGCGGTGGATTCCCTGCGCTGGCGCAATCAGGTCTACCTCTTCCTGACCCTCGACAAGGAAAGCGTCACCAAGGACAACTGGATCTATTTCCCGAACAAGGAAATCCCCTTCGGTCGCGTGAGCGAAATGAAGAACTTCAGCAAGGACATGAGTCCGGCTGGAAAAACTTCGCTCTTCATCGAGTTCTTCGCCTTCGAGACCGACGACGTCTGGAAGATGACGAAGGAAGAATTGCTCGACTTGGTGATGCCCTACTTCGAAGAGTTCGGATTCTTCAACCGTGGGGAAGTGCGCAACGCCTATTTGCTCAAGCGGCGGTACGTGTATCCGGTCTACGACATGACCTATCCCGCCAATCTCGACCGCATCAAAGCCTACTTGGACAGCATCGAGAACCTTTACTACATCGGCCGGCCCGGACGCTTCAAATACACCAATCAGGATCACAGCCTGGAGATGGGCATCGTCGCCTGCCAAAGCATTCTGAACAACAAGCGCTACGACCTCGATTCCATCGGCGCCGAAAAAGAATACTTCGAGCAAGGTCGCATCTACGAGAAGCGCATCTGACCGCCTCGGCGAAGCGACTCCTCGGCAAGCGGCCGAGCAAGTGCTTCGCAAACGAGTTCGAGCTCAACAACGAACAAAGGCTTGCTCCGATTTTCTGCCGAGCAAGGCAAGCGGCAAGCACACAACTGCTGCGTTAGTCGGCGCGACCCGTTGCGCATCCCCTTGTGTGGCAAGTCGTAAGCCCAATGATTGTAGGGTTCGCAAATTTCGCCAAGAGATCCATTGCGAACTCTGCTGCGCCGGCACTCGCCTGTGCATTCGCCCGATTCATCAGGGGGTCTGGAGGGTTGCGCGGAAAGGCGAGGAAGACTTGCCGTTGGTTCAGACCCACTTAGCAGGCCCCTTTTGCCCTGGGGTCAAGAACAACTTCGATCTCACTCGCCCTTCCGCAAAGGATCTAGTTCGACCACTCGTTGGCGTCACAGCGCTGAAGTTCGAGCTCCGGGAACAAGCAAGTTGATCTGGATCGCAATCGGCCCAAACCACAAGGGATCGATCAACTGAAGCGCGGCAAGCCCGCGGTCACTCCTTGCGAACAACCCATCGGCACGGCCTTGCATGGGGACCGCAATCGCCTTCGCCATTCCCTTCGCCCGAACCCAAAGTCCCCCGCGAGGGCGGCATAGCTCGAATTGCGCCTATGCGTGCAATGGACCGATTTGGTCCAAGAGCACGCGGCGTGCAATCGCCGGGGCAACGAGCAGCTCGCAGAACTGCGTCTTGGCTCTATTCCGATTCGGGCTTACAGAATCTCAAGCACACCGCGTCCGTCACCCCCGACCAAGGTCGAAGTTGCCGCGCGGTAATTGATCCCGGTCGAAAGCGATGAGCCCCAAGGCAATGCAGAGGTATCGCAAACAGTACCGAGCGACACGGCGGCGAAGCCGCGCGCAGCGCCGGTCAATTTTTGATTGCGCAGCATGTCGACCAAGGGCTCAACAGCGCGCGCGTCGCCGATCCAGCCCATCGAAGATGCGATCGAGGCTTGGCTGGCCAAACTTCGCGAATCCCCAAGCATGTCAACCAAATCCGGTACCACGGCCTTATCCCCCATCAAGCCCAGGGCCACGCACACCTTGCGCATCAATTCGGGGCGATATTTGGACTCGCGAACAATTCCGCGCAGGGGCTCCAAGGATTCGCGCGCACCCAACATTCCCAGGCCCACGGCCACGTATCCGTGGGTGGAGTCCACTCCGGACTTATCCAAGCGCTGCATGGCGTACTCAGCGCTTTCTGCGTCGCCCAAGAGTCCAATCGCAATGGAAAAAGCGCCGACATCGGAGGGCGAGCGATGGGATTTGTAGGCATCGCGCACAGCAGCGGAAACTTCGATCGGAACCAATCGACCAGCTGCGTGGGTGTTGTGCCCATAGACGCCCAAGCCGATAGCTGCCCATCGGCGGCGATCGTTCTTGCCCCGCGTTGCGCTGGTGATCAGCGAATTCAAGATTTCCTTAGCACCGCTCAGATCTCCGTTCGTTCCCGGGCGCGCGGCGATGCGACCCAAGGCCACATAAGAGAAGTTGCGTGCTTGGGGTTCCGAAACTAGATCGCGAACCTCGATCAAGGCCTCGCGAATGCGTTTGTCGATGTTGTCCGCGTCCGCATCCCCCAAGTGACCCAAAGCCTGCACGGCACTTTGCACGACCTCGTCGGGCTGCTTGTTAAAGCGACCCAGCATCGGCAGCCACTCCTCGGCCAATTCGAGCTTGAGCGGATCGAGTACGTGCGCCGGCAAGTCCTGGCACAAACGACTGATAGCAGTTACCAAATGCGCTTGGACTTGGCGCTCGAGGCCATCGCGCTGACTGAATTGGCGCAAGGCGTGGATTTGTGAAAGGCGGCAAGCGCTGACCGGCATCAGGCTCAGATCATCAAAGCCGGCGGGTGGAGAACTCTTCTCCAAGCGCGTCATGCCGATGCCCATCAAGCAAGCAACGGACAAATCGGGCTGCGCCGAATCATCCGCCTGCAAGGTTCTGAACAAGGACTCGATTACCCATCGGCGCAGGGATTCCGACTCGGTTCGCGCCCCGACTAGGCCCAAGCCAAAGGCGGCAAAAACGCGCGTGCGCATGGGAACGGAATCGCTTCTCGACAGTTGCTTGCGCGCCCGCGGAGTGTCCTCCATCAATTCGGTCAAGAGCGCTTCACTCTGTTCGCTGGCCAAAATCCCCAGGGCCAAAGCCGCCGTTTCGGCGATCTCTTGGTTGCCGTCGGACAGGAAGGGTGTAATGACCGCCGCCATATCCGAGCGCTCGACCAGCGGATTGCCGTCTCCAATGCGTGCCAATGCAATCAGGCAACCTGAGATCACATCTTGGTGGCTTTCGCGTTCAAGCGCCCGCAAGAGTTCCGGCACGACTATTTCTTGAACCACTCTCGGTGAGGGTCGCAGGCGATCAACGGTGGCATTCTCTTGCCCCTGCCCGAGGAAGAAATTGTCGTCGTTGGTTTCGGCGTCAGCTGTGTAGATGCGAGTTTTGAGCTGCAAGAACTCATGTCGGTTGAATTCCCACCAAAGGCTCCAATCGGCCAGGTCTT
>JAJDES010000419.1 GCA_029259675.1 Planctomycetota bacterium | reverse complement strand
GGCCATGATGGCTGACGAGGTGACATAGTTGGCCAGGCTGCCGTCGTGGATGCTGCCGTCTTCTTTTTGAAGCGAGCGCAGCCAGTCCATGCCGCGCGCCATGCTCTCTTCAACTTCGGGCGTGCGGGGTGTTGGAATTTTGACCAGGGCGCTGGTGACCATAGCGGTGATGCCCGGGTCGCTGCGTCCCATGGCGCCCCAATGTCCGTCGGGAGCGGCCGCGGCCAAGAATTTTGCTCCACGCTCCAGCGCCCGCAAGGTCGCTTCGCGATCGGCCGGTGTGAAACTGGGTAGCGGATTGGCCTGGCGCGCGGGTGGGGCGGGAGCCACGGCGGTTTTGAGTTGCCTATGGGCCAAGGAAAGTGCGACGAGCGCGAGAGCGCTGCGACTTGTGCGACTGAATTGCTTGTCGCGCTCCCAAAAGCCGGCCTCCTCTCGTTCGGCCAGTAGCGCGCGGGCGGCGGCGGATACCTGTGCGAGTGATTTGCCCTTGGGGTCCAGGGGTTCCTTGGAATCGGCACCGGCCGGTCGTGAGTCCAAGAAGGTTCGAGCGGCGGCAAGTTCTTCGGAAGAGTTTTGGTCCAGGCCAAGGGCCTCCAGGGCCAAAACGCATTGCTCGGTTTGCTCCCAGGCCTGGGCGCCCTCCGCCTTCGGCACCGCGATGGCGCCGTCCGAGCGCGCGTGGGCCAGAACCCATCCCAACGCACCTTCTATGAACGGGCCATCCTTGGGCCGGTACTTGCGGGGGCTGACGCCGAAGGCCCGCAGGGCGCGGGCCGTTTCAGCCAAATCACCGTAGCTGCCTTTCTTCGCGTCGAATTGGGTGCGCAGCCAGCGCAGCGAGTGGTCAATCGATTCCTGAAGTTGACCGGCGTCGAGCAATTCCGGTTGGGCGGCCTTCGGCTGGGCCTCTGCCTGCGTGCCGATGGTTTCGGCGCCGGGTCCGGGTCCGGCCAAAAAGGCGCCGGATGCGATGATTAGGAAGGTGAGAATGGCTTTCTGCATGACAGGTCCAAGGCGGCGGTGGGGCGGTGCTGCGCAAATCGCGCGCATGGCGTCCAGACTAGCGCGGAGCGAGATTCTCCCGCAACGTACGGCGTTCCACGAGGTTCGCTGCTGTTTCGCCGGAAGTTTTCGTGGGGCATTCCATTGGGGTCGGTTCGATGCGTGTTCGTGGCAGCGGAGCGCGGCCGGCGAAAAGAACTGCCGATTGAGAACAAAAAATTGGGCTGGGAGGGGCTTGTGCATCACCCCTGCCGCCCTGCTAGGCTTAGTCCATGGCCAACACTGCCATCCGCAACCCAAACCCCGCTCCGCGCCGGATCACGGCCATTTTCGCCAAGCAGCCCGTGCCGGGCACGGTCAAGACTCGTCTTTGTCCTCCGCTGGCGCCGGCTCAGGCCGCTGCGCTGGCCCAGGCGATGTTGTCGGACGTCCTTGAGGATTGCCTGCAATGCCCGGAGTTTCACACCGCACTATGCTGCGCACCGCCCGAAGCATTTGAGTGGTTTCGTACAGCCTTTCCCGAAGTCGCCGATTTGCGCAAGCAAGAGGGCGAGGGCCTGGCCCAACGCCTGGCCGGCTTCTTCGAAAGCGAGCTGACGGAACGACCGGGATCAACCGCCGTCGTTTTGGGCAGCGATGCACCCTTGGTCGGTATCGAGCCGATTATTGAGGGCCATCGGGCCCTGGAACGGGGAGCCGATTTGGTGCTCGGCCCCGACAACGGAGGTGGTTACTACCTCGTTGGATTGCGCGAGCCGAACGCGCGACTCTTTACGGACATTGAGATGTCCACGAAGAGCATGCGCGATGAAACCGTAAAGCTGGCCGAGGAGTTGGGCCTCAAGGTTGTGCAGTTGGAACCCAACTACGATATCGATGTCGGTGACGATCTGCGGCGCTTGCGCGGGGAGTTGTCACGCATGCAATCCGCTGGCACAGCGACATGGCCGGTGAACACCGCCCGCGTTCTGACGACGATTTACCGCGACTGAGTTGCTGGGACAGGAGCACCGCTTTGCAGCGCAACACTTGTGCTGATTCTTGAACGGGTATTCAGTGACTCGACTTGCAAGGCGCTCCCAAGAAGAACGACACATCCATGGCCGATTCCGCACATGGAGAGGGATTCCACCCGCTCGATTTTCAACGCCTTGAGCGGACGCAGATGCTCGAGCGCGCGCAGGAGTTTCGGCGTGACTTGGAATGTCGGCGCAGCGTTCGTTTCTTTAGCTATGAGCCTATCCCGGAGGGCATTCTAGATGAATGCATCCGCGCCGCGGCCTCGGCGCCATCGGGCGCCAACAGGCAACCGTGGACCTTTGCCGTGGTTCGGGATGCGGCCCTGAAACGCGAGATTCGGCTAGCTGCTGAGGAAGAGGAACGCGAAACCTACGACCATCGCTTAACCGACGAATGGCGCGCGGCGCTGGAACCGCTAGGCACCAATTGGGAGAAGCCCTTCATTGAGCACGCGCCCGCATTGATCGTTATTTTTCGCCAAGCCTGGGGGCAGGGCGAAGAGGGCGAGCGCGAAACCAATTACTACACCCAGGAGTCGGTTGGCATCGCCGCGGGTTTCTTGCTGGCGGCGCTGCACCGAGCGGGGCTCGGAACCTTGACCCACACGCCCAGCCCCATGGGCTTTTTGGCTCAAATCCTAGGCCGACCCGAAAACGAAAAAGCCTTCCTTCTGATTCCCGTCGGGTATCCCACAGCAGATTGCGAAGTGCCCAACATCGGGCGCAAGACGTTGGACGAAGTCCGCATCGAATACTAGTGCGCTGAGCTTGCGCGCGACTTATTCAAGAATGACCGCTGTTCCGTAGACAAGCATCTCGGCTGCACCGCGGGAAATCTCCGTGCTGGAGAATCGGACTCCGACAATCGCGTTGGCGCCGCGCACGCGGGCTTCGGCGACCATGCGATCTATGGATTGCTCGCGAACTTCACCCATTAGTTTGGTGTACCCGTCGAGCTCGCCCCCAACCATGTTCTTGAAGACGGCCAGCACATCGCGAAATAGGTTTCGGGCGCGCACCGAGTTGCCGCGCACCATGCCCAGTACTTCGCTGATTTCCCTGCCGCGAATGTCATCCGTGGTGGCGAGGATCATCGTTTGACCTTTGTGTAGGGATCGTAGGGAAGCGTGCGCAGGCGGCCGCGCAATACGGTCAGGAAGATAGCGAGTAGCCCGCCCACCAGGCAGGTGGTGAGGACTTTGAATTCCAGCGCCGCATCACTTTTCCAAAGATTGACGGAAGCAAATAAGAAGAGTCCCAGGGCGCCGAGGATGGCGAAGCCGAATCCGCCCTTGTGTCCCAATTGATGCAGGGTTTCGCCCTCCAATTTCCGCCATTCGTGATCCATGGGCTCGGCCGGCGCGCATTGACGCGCCACCAGATCCAATGCTTGAAGCGCCGCAACCTCTTTCGCCAAGGCGGGCTCAAGAGACATACGGCGCTCAAAGTCGCGGCGCTCAGCGGGTTCCAGCTCGCCGTCGGCGAAGGCCTGGGCCAACAATTCATCGCGGGTGGGGGCTCGATCTTTCATAGCGAACCGCCCTTGTCCGAGGCGATATCGCCGGAAGCAACCAGGTCGGAGAGGGCACCGCGCATGTAGGGCGCGAGTTTTTCGCGCAGGTGGCGCCTGGCGTGAAAGAGACGAGACATGACAGTGCCCTCGGGAATTTCCAGGGCTTCGGCGATATGGCGATAAGAAAGGTCTTCGAAATGGCGCAGGGTCAGGATTTCGCGGTCCCGAGAAGACAGGAGCTTGAAGCCCTCCCAAAAAGCGAGTTTGACCTCATCGTGTTCAGCCTGGGCCGTGGGGGCCGGGTCGTCAGCCAGGATCTCCCAGTCGCTCTCACCTTCATCTTGATCCCCGGAGATAGACCAGCGCTTGAGGCGCTTGTGTTTGCGCAGGAAGCTGAAGCAAGTGTTGCGCAGGATTCGGTGAAACCACGGCAGGAAGGGC
>JAJDES010000418.1 GCA_029259675.1 Planctomycetota bacterium | reverse complement strand
CGTCGGGCCAATAACAGGGCATAGAAAAGCCGTCCATGGCTAATGAGCCCACGAACGGCTTTTTGGGGTTTCCAGTTGCCGGCTCTACAAAAGCTAGCGGCAATGACGCTTGTATTGACGGATGTGTGCCGTCGTCTCAGTGCGCAAAGTGCTGCGCTTGCTCAAGCGACTTGGATCAGGCGAAGGCGGCGTCGATTTTCTTTTGCAAATCGCCGTTGGCCAACATTTCGGCCACGATATCACTGCCGCCGATCATTTCGCCGTTTACGAAGCATTGGGGCGTTGTGGGCCAATTCGTTACACCGACGAGGGTCGGACGAATCGACTCGTCCTCGAAGATGTTGATCACTTCGAAGGGCTTGCCGGTTTGGTTGTAAATTTCAATCGCACGGGCGGTGAATCCGCACATCGGTTCGAACTTGGTGCCCTTGCCGAAGATCAGCAACTTGTTGTTCGCAATCAGTTCTTTGACTTTGTCTTGGGTCCACATGGGAAAACTCCTTGGAAAATGGGGGTCTGGGCTATGTGTTGGTGAGTAAAGCCGCGAGCGTGTTCAACGGCTGGTGGTCACACCTGCCGAGGTCTCGTCGCGACATTGAGGGGCTTCTTTGGGGAACTAGCTGGTTTCAGTGAGTGAATCGGTTGCTGCTCTTGCGCAGGACCCATCTCTTGCGGGCCTCGGGTTTGAGCGTGATTCAACAGCTAGTTGGGCGTTCGGGTTTTGATTTGCAAGGCGTGCACCGTGGTCGTCAGGTGTTCGCCCACGGCGGCGTGAACCATCTTGTGTTGGTCCATGATGCTCTTGCCGGAGAATGCGGGCGAAACGACGTCGACATCGAAATGGTCCATCGTCCCCGTCATATCCGTGACGCGCACTTGCGAATCGGGGATGTGCTGTTGGATCAACCGTTTCAGTTCACTTTCTGACATCAAGGCGCTGGTTCCTTTCGGGCGACATGGCAGGCGCCCATTCGTTTCGTCGTGGGGGAGGCTCGCAGTCCATCATCATGAACTGGGGGGAAGTCGCGAGCCGACCAAGTCCAGAGTGCTTGGATACCGGCCGCAGCCGGGGGCTTTGGACCCATTTGGGCGAACCATTCTAACGTCGGCGGATGCGTTGCAAGGCACATTCGGTTTCGAGCGGAAAGATCCGGCGCAGGGCTGGCAGCCAAGCAGCTGGACGCTTGATCTGGCGGCGGCATCCACCGGGCCCCAGCAGGAAGCGCCAGGAGGGGGAGCTGGCTTGCCTGTGCCCTGTTGGGGCCCGCTGGCGCGGGGGATTTCGATTTGACGTTCCGCGGCCGCAAAACCGGTTGGTTCGGGATGGGAGAAAGTTTGCTCCCAGCCGCGGCCCCTGGGCCTCGATTCCGATCCGTTTCAAGCTCAATGCGGCAATCTTGAGGCGCCGTGGCTGACATTCGGAACGGACTAGCATGCGTGCTGATCATCACGCACAAATGGCGCACAACGGATTCTGTGCCATGAACTTGCAGCTTCGTGCGGGCGAAGCGGGCCCTCCGCATTCGCCGCCTGCGCTCCAACATTCGGTAAGCCCTTCCCCGCTGTTCAGCTTGGCATCGCGCCCCGTTTTCGCCCCAACCCGCAAAAAAAAGCCCACGCAACCTAGTCCGTCCACAAGTGCGGGAATTCCGGGGGGGCATGCGAAGGGCCCCGGCGTTGCGAACGCCAGGGCCCTTTACTCGATGCCGCAATCGCCCCGATTGGAGCTGCTGGGGGCTTTGGTGTCAGTCCATTCGTGCGAAGAGTTGCAGCGACTCTTCGTTGTCGATAATGGCTTGTTGGAGCGCTTGCACGGAAGCGGTCGTGTCTTCGCCCGCGGCCAAGGCTGCCTTGAAATCGCGATGAGCTTGCATGACCTCGGGGTTGTTGCCCTCGAGCACGAAGCACATCACCAGGCCCGACTGAATCAAAACGCGAGTCGAGTTGTCTCGGTCGTTGTTGGCATCCAACTGAAAATCGAAGATTTTCTGCAGGGGCAGGCGTCCGCCGCTGCGGCGGACCTGCTCCAGGGCCCAATCGCGCGTGTGGTAGGGGGTGTAACCCTCGGGCGGACTCATGTCCTTGTACATGCGCTCGACGTAGCCGGCCGCGCCGTATCGAATCCAGCCGGGGATTTTTTTCTCGCCGTAGAAACTGGCGGCGTCAAAGGTGCTGCCGCCGGTACCGGCCACAAACTGTGCAACCGTGTTGGTGCTGGGGTCGATGGCTTCCACGTAGGCCAAGCCCGCGGCGTGGCGAACAGCTAGTTGCCCGTATCCGGATAGCTCCGGGTCGTTGCGGGCCCAATAGCAGGCGCCCGTGCCCAGGTACTCGGGCGGATCGTCGGGGGAAATCCACGCTTCGGCAAATAAGGCGTAGTGCAAGGCCCCGTTACCCGAGCGATCGGTGCCGGCGTTGTTGCTCTGCTGATCGCCCCCGCCAAACTGGTTGTATTGGTTGATGGAGTTCATGACCAACACGTGCGGCGGGGACTTGGGCTTGACACCGAAGATGCGCTCAAGGTCGCGGTAGGTTTGATCCGCCCAATAGGCGGCCCAGCGCGTTCCCTCCATGTCGACGGTGCTCCAAATCATGAAGGCCTTCGAGGGGCTGGGCAGGGTCCACCACTGGCCCATTTGCGAGTGGTGCTCGTCGGCGGCCTTGATATCAAGCCAGCGATCGCCGCACTTCCAAAGTCCCTTTTCCCAGTTGCCGAATTCGTCGGGGGCAACCCAGACGAGGTCCGATTGTTGCTTCCAACCATCGGCGAGGTATTTGGCTTCTTGAAGCTTGCGCTCGTGCTCGCGTTTGCCGATCCAAACCCCGTCCACTTTGATTTTGCCCATGCGCAGGAAGGGCAGATCTTCCTGGGGCACCCAACTGTCCTGATAGCGAACCAGCCCTTTTTCCTCGAGCATGCGCTTCTCTTCGTCGCGCTTGTACTCGGTCAACTCGTAGTAGCTGTTGAACCACTTGTTGTCATAGAAGTGGTGCCCGAGAACTTTGTGAGCCTCCTCATGGGTCGGATCCACTTCGACGATCTTTTTGAGACAGTCGCGGGCCTTCATGATCAGGCTCTGATCCTTGGCCCAGGTGTGCAACGCCCACAACTTGTCGACGTCCTTGCCGGCCGCCTCGAAGCGCTTTGTGAATTCGGCCTCGGCGTCAGCCACTTGGATGGTGAGCAGCGGGGCGCTTGCGGGGGGGGTCATTGCGAGCGGACTCGCGCTGGGGGTGGAGAGGGATGCGGCGGCGATTGCGAGGAAAGCGATCATGGCGATGAGTCGGTTGACGATGGGGCCGGAGGCACTCGAAACCTTGGCGAGCGTCGCGGGCCAAGTGCTGACCGATAGACGCTCGTGAATTTGTGCCGGGAGCTGCGATCCGGGCACGACGCCATTTTAGGAAAGGTCAGGGCCTTGCGGACGGGTAATCTGAACTTGCTGAACGCGTTTTGGCGGCCATCACGAGGCCTGTGCAAGAGCTGTGTGAAGCTAGTCTTTGCCTGCAACCGGCAGTGCTCAGCGGAGCTTTAACTCCAATTGGAGCCGCTCACCAGCTTTGATTTCAAACTCCAGCTCGGCCCCGGTGCCGTCGAGGGCTCGGGCTCGAACTCGGTACAGACTCGCGGGCAGGGGGCCGATCCAATTGCCGGCGCCGGACTTTTGGGCCGCAAAGAATTTGGCTGAGCCTTCAAAATAGGCCGGCAAACTCCAATCGCGTCCGCGCGAATCGATGATGGTTGCTCGCGCCGCCATGGGCTCGCCCCCGGGGCCGCTGCAGCGGATGAGGACTTCTCCGGCTTGGGCCAGCGCCAATTGGGCCCTCGATTCTCCGCCCGTGCGGACGGAAATGGGTGCGCTGGGTGCTGAACAGAGCGGCCCCAGCATTGCAACCAACTCGTACTCACCGGGCGCCAGGCCGCGGCACTTGAAGTTTCCATTCGGGCCCGTGGGCTCGAGTTCATTTGCGTAGACCCGCCTGCCTCGGCCATCGAAGCACGCTATCCGAGCTCCGGCGGCGGGCAGGCCGCCGGGGCCCAGGACTTGACCGACGATGGAACCGGATTCGGGTAGGATCAGCTCGATGTCACTCAGTTCCCGGCCCTCGTCTAGGGTCAACATTGGGGAGCGAATGGCTCCCAATCCAGCGTCGTGGCCGCCGCCGAAAATCGTCCCCGGCTCGGCCCGAAGCTGATAGTTCCCGGCCGCCAACTGACTAAAGCGAAACTCTCCCTTGGAGTCGGTTGCGACCGCGCCACTCGATTCGAAAGCATCGACCATTTCGAATGAGTTCAACGCCTCGAGGCTGATTTCGATGCCCGCAAGCGGATTGCGTTCCGAGTCCAACGCACGTCCCGCGATCGCACTGGCGGGCAAGTCTAAGTCCCACTGAAATTCGCGCACATCGGGCACGACAGTGGCAAAGCTAGCCACACCCAAGTGGCCGCCCGCTTGCGTGCCCCGCGCGTCGTAGCTGGCGGCGAGTATCTGCACCAAGCCGGGCTGGTCCACGGTCAAGGTGTAAGTTCCATCTGCGCCCGCGTTGAATGCGGATTGCGACTGGCCCACAGATTCGGGGCCGATGGAAACGAGAACATTGCTTGCGGGTCGGCCGCCCCGAGTGATTTTTCCATGGATGCGAATCGCTGCACCCGCAGCTAGTTCAAAACTAAGTTGACGAGCTTCACCCGCCTCAACGGAGGTTGATTGGGTTTGAGTTTGCAAACTTGGCGGAAGCAGGCTCGCGCTGACGGTGACTTCGTAAGCGCCGGCATCCAGCTGCGTCTGACGGAAGTAGCCGTCGCTGTCGGTTTGTATGGGATCCAGAGTCGTGTCCCAATCTTCCGGTTCAAGTTTGGCGATGGAAACATTGGCGCCTTCGATCCCCACGCCCGCGCCGGAGCGCACTTCACCCGCGATTTCGGCCCCGTGTTTCAACCGTAAATCGAGCACCTGCGTTTGCGTGCCGGGTTCCACGTGAAGGATCACGCTGTCGCAAGCCGCCCAGCCGCCGCCGCGCGCAGTCAACCTGACTTGGCCGCTCTGGATATTTTCTATTCTGTACAAGCCCTTGCTGCCGGACGTGGTTTGGATCGTGTTCAACCAACGATCAGCAGTGCTCGCGAGTTCCAGGGGAACGGCTTCGATGTCGGCATTTGTTACGGTCGATCCATCGGGGGCGAGCACCCTGCCGGTAATGCTGCCGAGCCTGTTCAACTGGAACTTCAGTGGCGGGTTTTCGCCCGGAAATTCGATTCGTATGGCGCCGTTTGCAGAGCTGCAGCCCACTGCTGTTGCGCTGAGTGACCAGGCGCCCGGACCCAAACCAAGTACTTCGAACTCGCCCTCCGGATTCTCGAACGAATCATTGCGAGCGTCTCGCAGGGACGTCGCTGCGCCGGCATTTTGCCCGTATATCGGAGCCGCCAGGATTTCGAATTTCGGTATGGGACGGCCTAGGTCGTCCACGACCAAACCGCGCGCGGAATTCGGGGCGCTGAGAACCAAGTCCAAATCGAGTGCACCCGCCTTGCTCCGGGTGGTTGCACTCCAATTCCCTTCTTGACCCCAGGCTGTCGACACAGCGGCGGCCGCAGCTTGGCAAGTGACTTGAAACTCCATGTCGGGCAATCCGCGAAATAGAAAGCGACCCGTTTCATCCGCAGTGCTCAGATCGGCCTGCAGGCCGCGGCCGAGGGCGGATACAGAAGCCAATGGAGTCAGCCGTACTTCGGCGCCAGGCGCGGGTTCGCCAGCGGGCCAAAGTATCCGTCCGGAGATGCTCAAGCCCCGCTCGAGGTGCAACGCGACTTGGCTCAATTGCTGCGTGTCGTGCAACTCAACGGGCTTGGGTTGCGATGGAAGGTAGTGGGGATGGGATGCCGTCAGGCTGTAGGAACCGGCCACAAGTCCCAGCAGGGAAAAATTGCCGAGCTCGTCGCAGATCTGGGTAGCGGCGGGTGTTCCAAAACCCGAGTGCGCCGATTGAAGATGTACCTTTGCGGCGGGAACGGATTGCCCCGCTTCGTCCACTACGAGTCCGTCGATTCTTGCCCCAAGTTGCAGCGACCATTCCGCCCGACGTGTTTCGCCGGGGGAGAAGCGCAAATCGGACACCGTCAAAGGCGCCAGAACTCCGGATCGAAAGTGCAACTCAAGCAATTCATCGGCAGGTACGGCGCGCCATTCGAAGCGCAATTCCGAGTCGATGGCTCCGCTGCGCAAGGTTCGCAAGCCCCAACTCACTCCAAGCGCGGCGGCACCACCGTTGCCCCGGCTAGCGGAGGAAACGGCCATCGGCCGCACCAGCCGTACCAGGCAACCAACCTGTGGGATCTGATCATCCGGCGTTTGCGGTGGCAGCTTGAAACGAGCGCGGACCCAGGCACCCAATTGAGCGTCCAAAATCGGCGTTTGCGCTTCCTGAGAATTTCGCAGCAAGAGCGGCTGTGCGTAAAGGAAACGACCCTTGAGCATTAGGGTTGCAGCTGTCCATGTGGGCGGCAGCGGCAAGCGAAAGCTTCCGTCGGCTTCGACGCGAGCGGAGCAAAGCGCTTCGGTCTCAACGTTTGCGGCGCTTTCAAGCGTTGCCACCGAACTCGCATTCAATAGCGCAGTCGGGTCGAGTGCTTGGGCCGCATGCGCCTCCACGGCCAAGCTCTCGTCCTCCGGCGAGCCCGCCGGTATCAAGACTCGACCCTCAACCCAATGGGCACCCTCCAGATCGAAACGGGCCCTTGAATCAGCACTTGTCGCAGGCACTCGCGATTGGGATGTGAGCGCGGCCGTGCCGGTCCGCGGCGCGCGGGTCGTTTGCGATGGATCCGCCTGGGAACCCGCACCGGGTTCCGGTCCTGCACCGGGCCCGGATTCGTTGTGTGCTCCCGTTGATGCGAGCCACCAAAGGCCACCCAAGGCGAGCGCTGCGATCCATGGGGTGAGCAGGGCTATTCGATACTTGGGGCGATGCATGGAAAGTGAGGGCTGGACGAGTTCAGTTTAATTCAGCCCGGCCATACTCGCGCGGGCGAAGGTGGGTGAGCGGGCTTCACTGCGGACAGCATGAATCGACTCGAATGTGGCGTAATAGGGCCGCCGCAAACCGTTGGCGAGGCCTTTCCCAAGGTCTGTGTCCGGTGCTGGGCAATTCGTTCGTTAGTCTTACGTCAATGAAGCCCATGCAGCGATGGAAGGTTGGCTCAGCACCGATATGTGAGCGGGGTCAGCGTGTCTGAAGCCGTGGCCGAAGATGGTCGCTTTCGAGCACTTCCCAGCCTCGAGGATCCGCAATGGCGCCGCTTCGGCGGCTCCAAAGCCACGCTGTATCCGGGTCACCTGGAGCGCATGGAATTGCCACGCTACTTTGAGCCTCTGTTGAAGGCCCTGGCGCAGCGCCGTGTTTTGCCGGTCAAGGAAGTTTGCGAATCGCTAGAATTCTTTGTGCGTGTGCGCCGCAAATTACATGCGTCCCTTGTCGCCGACCTTTGTTGCGGTCACGGCCTGACCGGTTTGTTGTTTGCTCTTTGCGAACGCAGAGTCGAGCGCGTGTTGTTGGTGGATAGGCGCTGTCCGGATAATTTCGAAGGCGTATTCGCAGCGGTTTGCGAAGTGGGCCCCTGGGTGCGCGAAAAAGTAGAGTTCCAAACGCGGCGCCTGCGCGGTCTTGAGTTGGAGGCGGGCAGCATGGTTGTGGCGGTGCACGCATGTGGATTGCGCACGGATCGCGCCCTGGATGTTGCCATGCTCGCCAGAGGTCACGCGGCGGTGTTGCCCTGTTGCTACCCGGCCGCCCATTGCCGCGCGCCGCAAGCTTTGGGACACAACTTGGGCGTTCCGACAGCCATGGACGTGGACCGCACCTATCGCTTGGAGTCGGCCGGCTACCGCGTGCGATGGGACTCGATTCCGGCCGTGATCACTCCCATGAATCGTTTGTTGATTGCGCGTGCTCCCCGCGATTGAAAGCCCGCCATGGAATCAGATCCGAGCCTGAATCGCACCGCAATGAATCCCGCCTTAAGTGTGGCGACAATTGCCAAGTTCCGTGGCGAGTGGGCAGCATGCCTGGCCGCGGAATTGCATTGCTGCGACGCGTTTCCGTTGTCATGAAAAATGGATCCAAACTGAGCGACCGCGATCGGATTTTGGCCACGGTCGACAGCATCCCAAAGGGATGTGTGGCGAGTTACGGCCAGGTCGCCGCCGAAGCTGGATTGCCGCGCCGCGCTCGACTGGTCGGCACCGTGCTGGGAAGTTTGACCGGCGCGGGCAGCTTGCCATGGCATCGAGTGGTGAATGCGCGCGGCGAACTTTCCGTGCGCGGTCCCGCCCGAGCGGAACAGATCAAGCGGCTCAAGCGCGAGGGCGTTCGCATGAATGCGCGCGAGCGAATCGATATGGCGGAGTTTGGCTGGCGTCCGGAGTGATCGATTTTGGTCTTGGCAACATCGCTCGCTGTCGCACCGGGGATTGACGAATTATTCGCGGTTGCGTGGAGGCCAGCGGCTTTGGACGTGACGTCGCCGGCTGAGGCAGGGCGAGCCCAAATCCCAAGTCCATGGCGAGCTTTCTAGGCCCGGCGGACACCCGAATTCGGAGCCCATCAGCGCCTGCGATCTGAATGGAGACACTTGAGGCCTGCACCGGGGCAAAAAGAGCACCTCGGCCGGGGTCCAACCGAGCTCGCTTTGAGCGTGGCTTTCGCAGCAGCGCTTGAGTTCTAAGTGTTTCACAGCAAGTGGTTTCTGGCGATTCAGGTCCGGTCCACTTGGGTCCGGTCGAAGCCGTTTTCGGGACCCACCCCGGGAAACCTGTGCAAAGACTCGCGCCGAGAACCTGGGCTTGGTCCGAACTCAGAGCTTGGGAGCTACGTCAGAGAAAGGTTAATTGGGCTGTTTCGACTCCGTTGCCGCCTGCATTCCGTTCACCTCGACTCCCATCCCACTAGATGCGCAAACCGACCATCCTCCTCGCTCTGGTCGCCTCCGCGAGCATTGCGGCGGCCCAAAGCCAGGTTCCCGTTTCCCCGTCCGAGGCGCGCCTGACGCAAACCGCTCCCACTGACTACAAACTCGATCTCTTTCGAGCGAACACCGGCGTGCCATGGCGCATGCGCAGGGATCGCGATACGGGCTGGGTGCGCTTTCTTTGGGGCGGAGCCTTGCAGCCCGAATTCACTCCCGCCAGTGATTTCGAGTTCGTCGGCCAAGCGCGCACTTATTTGGCCGACACCGAAGAGCTACACGGAATCGACGGCGCGGGTCTCCAACTCGACAAGTCCGTTTTCCTGCCGCTCGGGCGCATGGGTAGCACGGACAAAATGACGGTTCGTTTCCTGCAAGAGGAAGCGGGCGTTCCCGTGCTCGAAGCCTCCGTCAATGTGTTGATGGACACCCAAGGACGCTTGCTCTCGATCGATACCCAGGCCCTGCCGCGCTTGTCGGGTTTCAATGTCAGCCCGAGCACGGATGCTGCCGTGGCATTGGAGACCGCGCGCGAAGCCTTCCGTCAGGGCCAGGGAGTCTGGCCCAATTCCATCGGCGAGCCCCAGTTGGCAATCCAAATGGAGCGCGCCGACAAAACTCGCACAGCCGTTTTGGTGTGGAGCATCGAGCTCGGCTACCGCGCCAGCGGGGAAGCCATGCGCGGCAAGAACATTCGAGTTGCCGCCAACGGACCGCTGCGTGTG
Organism: Planctomycetota bacterium; assembly: GCA_029259675.1. Lineage (GTDB taxonomy): Bacteria > Planctomycetota > UBA1135 > UBA1135 > JAJDES01. The sequence continues at coordinate 679 of JAJDES010000418.1, read as the reverse complement.
GTCAAACAAGTCGAGCGCATTCACAACTTCGATGTTTTCGGAAACGTGAGTTCCCTGGTGACTCCGGGCTTGCTGCCCGACACCGCAAGCAACTTGCCGCAGTCGGAACCCATGGCATTCATTGAGGTGGATACCAGTGCCGGAACCGTCACCACCGATGCAAACGGCGACTTCCTTATTCCCGGCGTCAATTCATCCGTTGCGGCGACGATTCGTTACAGCGGCCCCTTCGGAACCACGAATGACGTGCAGGGCTCCGAATATGAATTGAACACGGTCTTGGATGCCAACGTGCAGAACGACCTGCTCATGAATTCGCCCGCGGAGGAGGCCCATACGGCCGAGGCGAATGTCTTCCATCATCTCGCCTTGATGCGCGATTACATCCAGAGCGTGAACCCCTTTGACACGGTGATGGACTTCCAGGTCTCGGCGACCACCAACAACTTTGAGCCGTTGACTTGTAATGCAACCTTTGACGGCTTTGGGATCAATTTCTATCAGTCGGAATCGGGTTGCACGAACTCGGCCTTCTCAACCATCATCCAGCACGAGATGGGGCACTTCCTGAATCAGCTTTACGGCAGTTTCAATGGTAGTGACGGTATCGGTGAAGGTGGAGCGGATGTGTGGGCCCTGTACGCCTCCGACACGCCGATCATCGGCCAGGATTTCTTCG
>JAJDES010000417.1 GCA_029259675.1 Planctomycetota bacterium | reverse complement strand
GGGCCCGACCCTACAGACCCAAAAGGCCGCCGCCCCCTCGGCTTGGATGAAGTACGTCTCCACGCTTTCCGAGTTGCTCGGGCGTGTCATCGCCACCGACGAAAAAGGCCGCGCACTTGGCAACACCCAAGCCTTTCGCGCCTGGCACGAAAGGACCCTGCGCACAGGTGCCCAGGGCGGCACCACCTTTTTGATCGGCAACGGAGCCAGCGCCTCCATGGCCAGTCACATCGCAGCTGATGTCGCCAAGGGAGCTCGCTTGCGAACGCAAGTGTTCACGGACTTGTCTCTTTTGACCGCCGTCGCCAACGACATCGCCTTTGATGAAGTATTTGCCACGCCCCTAGCCTGGTCCATGGGCGCAGGAGATCAGTTGGTGGCCATCAGCTCGTCGGGCAACTCAGCCAACATCGTGCGCGCCATCGAAGTCGCACGCGAACGCGGTGGGCACGTCGTAACCCTGTCCGCCATGGAAGAGGACAACGCGATTCGCAACATGGGCGCGATCAACTTTTATTTGCCGGCTTTGACCTATGGACACGCGGAAACGACCCATGCCGCGATCCTGCACTATTGGGTCGATCACTTGTTGGAAGCGCGCAAGCAGTGAAAGCCATTCTGCTCGCAGCCGGAGCCGGTACGCGCTTGCGTCCCCTGACAAACCAGATGCCCAAGTGCCTGGTGCCCTTGGGCGGAGTTGCGCTGCTTGAGTTGTGGCTCAACAAACTGGCCCGTGCGCGCGTGACGGATGTCTTGATCAACGGTCACGCTTTCGCGGAGCAGGTTGAAGCACACATCGAATCCGTGCGGTCGCGCTTTCCCTTCAAACTGCACTTTGTGCGCGAAGAGCACTTGCGCGGCACCGGCGGCACACTGATCGACAATCGCCGCTATACCGATTCCACTGACGAGTTGCTTGTGTGCCATGCCGACAACTACACGGACATGGACCTAGGTTGCTTCGCGCAATTCCACAGACGCTGCGCCCAGCCCCTGAGCTTGGCACTCTTTCGCACCGACAATCCCTCGTCCTGCGGCATCGTCGAGGAAATCGACGGGCGCGGCATCATTCAACGCTTTGTGGAAAAACCCTCCCACAGCGAATCCAATCTGGCCAGCGCGGCCATTTTCTTGATGCAGCCCACGGTGATCGACCGGCTTGTCCCCGGCCCGAGTGTCGACTTCAGCAAGCAGTTGCTTCCTCGCATGCAGGGCCAAATGGCGGGGTTTGTAATGCGCGGCTTCAACATCGATGTGGGCACTCCTGAAAGTTACGCGCGCGCGTGCGAATTGGCTGCCGCAAGGTTGCAACTTGGAACCGCGGAGTTCGGACTGCCCACAACCCTCCCAGGCCCAGCCACAACAGAGAATACAGATCCACATGCGGCCCAAGCGGGTCCAATCCCCAAAGCCGCGCTTCCAAGCCGCGCGGCAAGGACTCCTTCCAAGTACTAGATTTACCGACTATGCATATTTTGGTTACCGGAGGCGCGGGCTACAAAGGTGCAGTACTCGTGCCCAAATTGCTCGAACGCGGCGAACACGTCACGGTTGTGGATGCCATGTGGTTCGGCAACAGCTTGGCCGATCACGAGCGGCTCTCGATTATTGCACGCGACGTGCGGGAGCTCGAAGCGCAACATCTGGACAGCGTTGACGCGGTCATTCACCTCGCCAATGTGGCCAACGATCCCTCCGCAGACCTCGATCCGCGCTTGACTTGGGAAGTCAACGCACTGGGCACCATGCAACTCGCGGATCACTGTGTGCGCGCGGGGGTGCGCCAATTCCTGTACGCGAGCTCGGGTAGCGTCTACGGCATCAAGAGTGAAGCGCGCGTAACGGAGGATCTCAGTTTAACCCCCATCAGCGACTACAACCGCAGCAAGATGGTGGCCGAGCGCGTGCTGCTGAGTTACGCGGACCAAATGATCGTGCAGTGCATTCGGCCGGCAACGGTCTGCGGACTTTCCTCGCGCATGCGATTGGATGTGGCTGTCAACCTACTGACGATGCAGGCCCTGGAGCATGGCAAAATTCGCGTCTTCGGCGGTGACCAAGTGCGCCCCAACATCCACGTCCAAGACGTGGCGGGCGTTTACATGCATTTGCTCGACCTCGGAGAACGCGCGCCCGGAATTTTCAACGCGGGCTTTGAGAATATTTCGATTCGCGAGTTGGCCACGCGCATTGCGGCGCGCATTCCGGCCGAAGTTGAATTCACTCCATCCGATGACCCGCGCTCCTATCGCCTAGATTCCAAGAAACTCCTGGATACGGGCTTTGCGCCGCAGTTCTGCGTCGACGACGCCATTGATGAAATTGTTGCCGCCCACCGGCGCGGAGAGTTGAGTGATGGCGACCAGTGCTACAACGTGCGCTGGATGAAACAATCGCAAGCGTCCCCCGCTCAACCGGCGCCGGCGATGGCCGCTCGCTGAGTAGACCCCAATCCTCGCAACCTCTGAATCTCGCCCTCGGACTCTCCACACAATCCATGACCAACTCGAGTACATGCCTGGATCCGGACATTGCCGCCAGCGCCCTGCGTTTGCGTCAAATGGTGTTGGCCATGGCCGTGCAAGCCGGCGGCGCCCATTTGACGCCCGCCTACTCGATTATTGATCTCCTGACCGTCATCTATGCACGTCACTTGAATCTGCACCCCGGGTCGGAAACGGATCCAGATCGCGATCGATTGGTGCTCAGCAAGGGGCACGGCTGCGCGGCCCTCTACGCCATTCTGGCCGAACGCGGATTCTTTCCCGTCCGTGATCTCAAGGGCTTTTGCTCTGCCGGATCCAAATTGGGCGGGCATCCGGACATGCACAAAATCCCGGGCGTCGAGGCTTCAACCGGCTCGCTGGGTCACGGCTTTTGCTCGGCAATCGGCATGGCTTTGGCCGCCAAACTCCAGGGCCGATCCGCGCGAACCTTCGCCATCCTGGGCGACGGAGAATGCCAGGAGGGATCGATTTGGGAGGGCGCGATGGCTGCCGCCCAACTGGAGCTTGGGAACTTGCTGGCCATCGTGGACGCCAATGGCCTGCAGGGCATGGGACGCGTGGAAAACATCAACACGCTTGAGCCCCTATGTGACAAGTGGTCCAGCTTCGGTTGGGACACGATGGAGATCGACGGCCACGACCACGCTGCAATCGATGCCGCCATCACTCGCGCCTTTAACGTTACGGGCAGGCCTACAGTCCTGATTGCCCGCACCATCAAAGGCAAAGGCGTCAGCTATATGGAAGGCGAAGCCATTTGGCACTATCGCCTTCCGAATGAGACCGAATTGGAACAGGCCTGCGCGCAACTCGGCATAGACGATTTGAACTCCGTGCTGACTTAGCACTTGCGCCGGCAATAGAGACAGGTGCAGAGTTGAACATCATGCTTTTGACATCAAGCCATTGCCCACTGAAGGGCTCGCCGCCCACGGACGCGACGCAAACCTCCACCCACAGCGGCGGGGCGCAGCAATCGTGAGAAACGCATTCATCGCCGAACTGACGGAACTCGCCGAGGACGAGCGCCTGATCACGCTGCTGGCCGACAACGGCATCATTGTGTACGACGAGTACGCGCGCCGCCGGCCCAAGCAGCTGCTCAATTTGGGCATCGCCGAATCCAACTTGATCGCCATGGCGGCGGGAATGGCGGGCAGCGGCTTCATTCCCTTCGTCTACTCGATCATTCCGTTTTTGGTCATGCGCCCCTACGAGTTCGTGCGCGATGACATTTGCTATCAGAATCGCAACGTCAAATTGGTCGGCATCGGAGCGGGCTACGCCTATTCGACCCTGGGGCCGACCCATCACGGCACCGAAGACGTATCGATACTCTCCTGCCTGCCCAATTTGACCATCCTTAGCCCGGCGGATCCGCTCGAAACGCGGCAGGCCACTCGCGCGGCCCACGAACACGAAGGCCCGGTGTACCTGCGCATCGGAACGGGTCGCAATCCAGATGTTCTTGACGGCGACAGCGGTGCATTCACGATCGGCCGGGCCAGGCTGCTGCGCGAAGGCAGCGATCTCGCCATCCTCTCGCACGGCACCATCCTCAGCGAAGTGCTCGTTGCGGCAAAGCAATTGGAGCGCCAGGGCATTTCCACTCGCGTTCTCAACATGCACAGCTTGAGCCCGCTCGACTCCGCCGCCGTGGTCGCGGCAGCGAAAGAAATCGGCACGATTTTGACTGTCGAAGAGCACAGCATTTTCGGAGGCCTGGGTAGTTTGGTTGCCACCACTCTGATGGAAAGCCAATGCGGCGATGCCAACTTGAAGCTGATGGGCCTCAAGCGCCGCTTTTGTGAGAGTTACGGATCAGTCGAAGACTTGCGCAAGGAATTGGGTCTGCTGGCAACCGACATTGCACGGGCCGGGGCCGAACTTGCGCGAGAAAGAGCTGCGACCAAGCAAACCTCGCGGGCGGCAGGCGCAGCAGATGTCCGTCAGATAGACCAAGCGGATATCCAGCCGGCCGGCACGCACAAGGCCTGACTCAGCCGGCATCCGCCCATCCGCACTTGTTCTTGTTGCCAGCCGCCAATTGCGGACGCCAAATAGCTCCCCACAAATCCAGATCCGACGCAGTAGCCAACGAAACCGCACCCCGATGACCGAAATCGACTTGATGGCGGATTACCCCAAAACGGATCGCAGCGACCAGCTCTCCGTGCGCGAGGCCGTCCCCGAACATGAACGCCGGCAATTGCGCAAATTCGGACGCGAGTACTTCGACGGCACGCGCAGGCAGGGCCTCGGGGGCTATCGCTACAACAAGAAGTTTTTCGGCCC
>JAJDES010000416.1 GCA_029259675.1 Planctomycetota bacterium | reverse complement strand
AGGTGCTGCGATCAGGCGAGGCGAGGACGATTGGGACTTTGCGAGCCCCGTATACGTTGCAGATGAGATTTGCGGATCTGATGTTGTCGAGGCGGCTCTCGTGAATGGCGCAGCCCACAGTCCCGTCCTGGTAGTCGTCCGTCCAGCTCCCGCGCGCTTTGGTCCAGCCGCGTGAGTAGTAATAGGTGCGCTCCCCGCTCTGCAAATTGCTGAAAGCGGTGGCGATACTCTTTAGCGCTGCACAGGAGGCGAACGCGAAGAGTCCAACGACGAAAAATCTGGATCGGAAGCTCAATTTCATGGATCCCGGGGCCGGAGGGAGTTCCGTGAGAGCGAGGCGCAGTAAATGACGCCTCAGTAAGCTGCCGATGGTACTGGACCCACCCTTGGGGGCAATACTCCAAGGCGCCTGAAGCCGCCCTATTAATGGTGTTTCGGCTTGGCGGGCCAGGTTGCGCCCGTCTGCGTCACCAAAAGCCCGGAATTCCATGAGCCCGCACCTGGGAAGGGCACATAGGTCAGGGCAGCTGCGAAACCTCGGGCCTACGGTTGTTCAGGAGCTAGGGGAGCGAGCGGGTCCCCCGCGGCCGCAATGCGCTTATGCAAATCGAGCGACTTGATAATGAACACAATTAGCAGGATGAGTGCCCCCACTCCGGCCAGGGAACCGACGCAACTTACATAGGAGGCGACAACTAGGATGCAGTAGGCGGTGGCAATGCCCTTTCCGCAGTCGCCGACATCGGCATCTGGGTCGAGCTCAGCAAGTGCGGATTTGTAGGAGTCGGAGAGGCGCGGGAAGGCGATAAAGCACCAAACCATGTGAAAGACGGGGATCAGCAGCAGCCAAACATGGTGTGGATCCAGTTTGCGGTGGCGCTCGGGAATGCCCTGATAGGCCCGCATGAGGAAGTAGCTGGCTATTCCTGCCGCCAAGAGATGCCCGGCAAGACTTCCAAACGCCGCCCCGACCGAGGACATTGTGAAGAACGAAGAAAAGTGTCGAAATGGATCCATGCTTGGAGATGAGTGCGATTCTGAGCCGCAGCTTTTCACGTCTTGGCCCAAAAACTCCGGCTTAGCGGCTATTCCTAGCCCAGAGTCTAGGCCCGTCAATCCTCCGATGGGGGGCTGCTTCGGGGGCCGGACAATGCCGAATGCTTGACCACACCCCCAGTCTCGACTGAGATTCCCGGGCAGGTCCATAGCGCGCCAGACGAAAAAGCCGGCCGTTCAAAAGGGGATCCTCAACGCGGGCGGACACGATCTGCCAGGGTCAACCGGTGTGGCGAGCCCTGACACAGCCAGTACAAATGGTCTCTGCCGGCCCGATTCGTTGCCGGCCGAAAGTGGGATCGAAAGGGCGTTGTCTGTCGCATCGCTCGGCACCCAATTGCCGATTTCTGTTACTGGGTTTGGTGGTCCGTTTCTTCGGCCTTGGGGTTATTCCGTTCTGCGTCGACCGCGGGACCCTTAGATAGCAGCTTGAGAAATTCATCGGGGAGCCGGTGGATGATCGCCATAGATCGTTTCCAATTCTTCGTCGAGGTTTTGTATTGATTCTGCTGATAACGGTGAGTCGTCTCTGAGTGGTTCGAAGTTGTGAACACTTCGATCACATTTCCGCCACTTTGAAAGGCGCGAATCTTCGCGCTCTCTTCGCTGAAGTAGTAGGTGGAACTCACGAACTGGGCGTGTTTGCGCAGGATCTCGTTGTCGGCGGGATTATTGAAAATCACGATGACTGCGGATTCTTCAGGCGTCAGCGCGCGAAGTGGCTCCGCCTTGCGGGGGCTGCCGCAGGCGAAGAGGCAGGCAAGAAATAAAGTGAGAAAAACCCGGGCTATGGTCACTGGGCCGTTTGCGTTGAATCGGTCGGGGTTTCGTCCGAGGGATCGGACGGAGCGGGGTCCGCAAGGCGAACGATGTCACCACGGATTTTGACCACATTGACAATGGGTGGAATGCCCATGAATGGCATGGTTCCGAACATGTTCCAAGCGCCTTCGAAGTCTTGGACTTTGAGGTTCACAATGGCTTGACCGTTCAGCTTGGAAACTTGCTCATTGATCTCGTCCGAAAGATCATTGTGCCGCTTCGATAGTGGAATCAACCCGAAGAGCATGTGTCGCGATTTGTGCTCATGTGTAAATGTGCCGAGCTTTTGCAACTGCTCGTCTGAAACGATGTCGCCGTTGCTATCGCGAACAGAGGGGGAAAAAGAAACCGGGTAATTGGCGTTGGGTGCATCGACCCAGCTGCGAGTTCCCGTGCAAGAGCTCAGGAGCAGCAACGGGGTAAGTGCCAGCAATAGGGCTCTAATTTGGAAATTGAGCGCTTTTGAAGGTCGAAGGTGAAACTTGGGGATTTTGGTCGTCGTCATGTCTTGGGGCCCTTTCATAGTGCTTGGCCCTTCTTGCTCTTGCGCCCAAGCATTTTGATTCGTTGCTTCTCAAGGAACCCGAAGACGTAATACGCGCCTGTGTATTTTACCTCGACACACTCAACGAAGACATTCATGTCGTCGTCACCCTGCAGGAAGGTGGCCAGCACGACATCGGTATACCCACTACTTGATGCGCGCTCCGTGTCGGGCTGCGCACCTAATGACAATTGATATGTCTTGGAGAGAGTAAGGTAGAAATCTTCTTCTTCCGCGGCGCCTTCGGCAGCTTGTTTGCTATCGGCAAGGGATGGGTTGGAACCAATTCGATCCAGTTTTCCAAGCAGAACCGGTGCGCGGGTGTTGGCGGCAGTCAGGGTGACTGTTTGCATTGAGTAGCAAGAGTTCAACGCGAAGAGTGCTAGTGACGTGGCCAGCACCAATCCCGCTCTGCCCTTGGGCTCAAAGCCACGCTCAATGGATTTGGCGATTGATCTTTTCATCGGATACGAGGTGTGTGGTGTGGCCGAGATGGGACTGAGAACAATCACATACAGGGCAGCCTTTACTGCGTCACTACAACCGCAGGTATTGCAAGAGCCCGAGATCATGACTGATGAGTCACATGCCGTTGCAGCCCGTTGATTGATCGAACCCAGTGTAGGCCCCGAATAATCCGCATTCCATCAAACTCTGCAGCTGCAACTCGTCGCAGCTTGTCCTTGTTTCGGGAGGAGCGTTGGCGCGTGGGATGCGGATAAGAACTATTGCTGAGGCTCCAACTCAAGTTGGGTTTGGGGGCAATGACCCGGTAACGGAGCGCGCGAAAATGTGCTGCAAATGTGGCCTTCGCGCCAATTTGGTCATTCGTCGAAAGTTCCCAAGTGACTCGTGCCAAGGCTTTGAGTCCGAGCCGAGTCCGCTTCCCCGGGGTCAGCTGCTTGCAACTCGCCGCCAACTTTGGAAAACCTAGCAAGGGCTGGAGCGCTTTGGGGCTCGAGCACGTGAGGCATTCAAAACGATTTTGAACACATCCACATCAATTTTGATCTCCGCCAAGGGGCTTGGGCACCGGTTTGGTGAGCGCAAGGCGCTGGACGGGATCGACTTTGAGTTGGGTGCAGGCGAAATTGCGGCCCTGGTCGGTCCGAATGGTTCGGGCAAGACGACTTTCCTCAGCTGTGCCGCGGGCTTCCTGAGGCCGAGTTCGGGAGAATTGCGCGTAGGCGGATTCGAACCCTGGCGCGATAGGCGCCGGGTCATGGAGCGAGCGCGCTTCGCGTTTGCGCCTCCTGCATTGTTCGAAGGCTTGACCGCGCGTGAACACCTGCGCTACTTGGGCAACATTTCGCGCAAGGGGCGTCCTCGGCTGCGGGCGGGCGAGATCGAGGAGGCTTTGGAGCGAGTCGGACTCTCGGAGCGTGCAGACGAGCGGGTCGGGGCCTTTTCATTCGGTATGCGACAACGATTGGCCCTGGCCCAAGCGCTCACGCCGAGACCGGAATTACTGGTGCTCGATGAGCCCACCGACGGCCTGGATCCATTGGCCGTTTTGGAACTGCGCAAGATACTCGTGCGGCTGCGCGAGGAGTTCGGGCTTGCTGTGCTGCTCTCCAGCCACTTGCTGATCGAGGTCGATTTGTTGGTGGACCATCTGCTTGTGCTGAACGAGGGCCGTTGCTTGTTCAAGGGTCAACCGCACGAATTGAGCAAAGGGAACCGAGTCACGCGCTTGCGTGCGAGTGATACGGAGCGAGCTGCGAGCGTGCTTCTTGCCGCGGGTTGGAGCACGGTTCCTGCGGGAAATGGGGAATTGCAGCTTGCGGGGACTGCGCACGATTTGGAGCAAGTGCGAACGAAGCTCAATGCCGCGGGAATTCGCTTGGATGGCTATTGGGAGCAATCCTTGAGCTTTGAGCAAGCGCTGCTTGAGAGGCTGAAGGCCGCGCGAAGGAATTCAAGTTGTGAAGCTGACTCTTCGATTTCAGTCACAATGACGGCTGGTCCCATTGCGAAGGATCTCGAGGCGTGATTGCAAGGCTCGAATGCGTGCGCATGTTGCGTTCGCGCAGGCCGGCGCTCGCGGTGGCTTCACTCGTCTTCTTCCTGGCGCTGATGCTGTTGGGTTTTTACACCTACGCACAAACTCAAACGGGCGGTGAAGTCGATTTTCGCTACACCTACGAGAATCGTTCTTACTTCAACGGCCTGACCTTTGCGCTCTACGCTTTCTACTTCGGATTCCAACTCGTTCTGCCGATTTTCGTTGCGGCGGAGGGCGGCGTCCACCTGGCGGGCGAGACTTCGGCGGGGACCATGCGGCTCCTACTGGCGCGGCCTCTTTCGCGAGCGAGATTGTTTTCGACCAAGCTTTCCTTGGCGCTCGCTTACTCGACGGCACTGACTGGCGGATTCCTGGCGCTTGCACTTGGTGTGGGCCTGGTCGCGGTCGGATGGGGCGATGTGGACCTATATCCGGGCGTCTTGCAAATGAGCGAGCGGCACGAGCACTTGGATCAAGCTCTGGCCCTGCAGCGCTTCCTTTGGATTTGGCCCGTTGCGAGCCTGGCCATGACGGCACCGCTGTGCTTGAGTTTCCTTCTCTCCGCCTACTTGCGCAGTCCGGTCAATGCCGTGGCCTGTTCCGTCGCCCTATACCTGGTGCTCTTTGTCGTTTCAGAGATTCACTTCTTCGAAGAGCTGCGGCCTTGGCTGTTTACCAGTTCGATGTCGTATTGGCGCGAACTGTTGCGCGAAGAGATTGACTGGAAAGCAGTTCATCAATCCGCCGCGAGCTTAGCCGGCTGGTCCATATTGTTCAGCGGCTTGGCCCTGGCGCGCTTTCGCCATCGGGAGGAGCCCTGATGCCTAGCGCGTCGGCATCTGCGATTCCGTTTGGGAGGAGACTGCCCGAAGGATTGTTGATTTTGCTTGGCTTGTTCCTGATCGCACTTGGGCGAGGTGCTTTTTCTGCTAGGCCTACCGGATTCACTCTCGCACCGAAACCGGTGGATGCCGTGCGCGTCGTGACGTGGAACGTGGGGGGTGCGGAGCGCGGAGGCAAGTGGCGCAGCATGGATGATCATTCCTTGGAGACCGTTAAGGCCGTTCTTTTGGAATTGAATCCGGACTTGGTTTTGCTGCAGGAAATCGGCGATCGAGATCAGTTGGAAGTCCTGATCGACGCGCTGGGCGAAACATGGGTCCTCTCCAGTCGCTTGCGCAGTTCGGGCCGACGCTTGGCCATCCTGGCGCGCGGCGGAGAGTTGGATCGCTTTCTATTGGGTGGTGCTGCCCAATCGGCCCTGGCGGTCCATTGGACTTCCCAGGATCGAAAAATCAGCGTGTTGAATCTACACGCAGATGCATTCTCGGCATCCACACGCAATGAAGAGCTGGGACAAAGCGTTGACGGATTGCTGCGCGTCTTGAATGGGGAAGGCGCGATCGGTTTGCTCGGGGGAGACTTCAACTTGGACTTAGACTTGGACAAGCGCGGGGATCTCTTCAGCGACGATCAGCAGCTCGACGTGGAGAGCTACAACTATGCAACGAGCCAGTTCGAAGATCTCGGCTTGGGGCGTGGCAATACAGCGGCGCCCGATAGGCGCATTGACTATCTCTTGCTGCACGCGGGGCAGTACACGCTGGGGGCCGGCGGACCCCTGAAGGGGCGGCGCTCCGGGCAGATGGACCATGATCCACTGGTGGTCGACTTGCACTTGCCCTAAGCATCTGAATTCAACAGTGGCTGAGTGCCTTGCTTGTGCAGCAGGCTGCCAACATTGTGGATTGCCGTGGGCGCCGGGAAAGGGCGCAATAGGAGCGCGGGCCGGAGGGCAAGTGCCGCTACAATTTCGCGCCATGCTGAAGCGTATATCACCCGTTTGGATCGGAGTGGTCCTTGTGAGCCTGGTGCGAGCGATCGTCGCCCTATGCCGCTTGGACGATTTCAGTTTCCAGTACTACACGGGCAATTTGGCCTGGTCCGTGCTGCAGGGCTTGCCCCTTGTGGACCCGCTTCAACTGCCGCTGATTCCGCACAATCGCGGTTCCATGGTTGTGGGCTTCCTGGCGATTCCGTTCCTCAAGTTGTTCGGTCCGACCGTGCTGGCCTTGAAGGTGATGGCCTTGACCGGCACGGCCTGCACAGCGGCAGTGTTCGTGCATTTGCTCAATCGGCACGTCGGCAGCGTTGCGGCTTGGTGTGGAGTTTTGACCTTTGCGTTCTTGCCACCGGCCTACTTGATGGTGGACGTCTTGATGCTGGGCAGCCATGTGGACACGGTGCTGATTACCTTCGGTGCCTTGGCCTTCTTGATTAATTGGCGCACGGGAATTCGAGCAGAGGGCTTCGAAAGGAGCCCGACTTCGCCGCTCAAGGCTTGGCTGTTCGGTTTGATCTGCGGCTTTGGAGTCTTCTTTAGCTTGCAATTCCTGGTTGCCTTCCCGGCCCTGATGTTGGCCTGGTGGCTGGTGGACAAGGGTTGTTGGAAACCCAATCGAAGCTTGCCCTTCATGATTGGCTTGGTCTTGGCTTGCTTGCCGATTTTTCACTTCTTGCCCGAAGCTGGGATGGCCGGTGATGTGATCGGCAAACCGCTTGAAGATCGGTTGCTTGCAAAGAGTCTGCCCTACTCTCTACGTAAGGGAGCGAGCGCGATATTTCTGCTGATGCCGCGTTGTTGGTTGTTCGATCCCTTCGCGGGAGTGTGGGCGCGTGTATTCCAAAGTGCGGCCATTGTTGCCGGATTCTTTTTGCTCGCTCGGCGCCTTCGACGCACTCGCAATCCTTTCTTGGCGTATGTGTTGCTCTACCCGTTCTTGATCATTCCGGCCTACGCCCTGAGCGATTTCGAAATGAAATTCGACAATCCGCTGCGAGGAATGGGGAGTCGATACTTCTTGCCGGTCATGCCGGCTCTCGCCGCATGGGTGCCAGTGGGCGTTCAATGCCTATGGGAGGCCGGTCGCAAAAACCTGGGTATTGGACTGGGCGCGTTGACGGCGATAGCGGGTGTTGCCGGGCTAATCGGCTTGCTTGACTTCAATCGCATCGGACAAGAGCCGGCTTTCCGCGGGACCGAATTTTCGCTCTTCAAGAAGCATGTCGAACGGGCGGCGCGCTTGGAGCTTGACGGTTACTTGGAGACCGAGTTGATACCGGCCCTGGAGCTCGGCCCGGAGCAGGTTGAGCGATTGCTGGCATGGAGAGATTCGGAGTGGATCGAGCGCACGCAAACCGACTTGGGGGAGTTGCTGCAGGTCGAACTCAGTTCCGGGCAGGTTGCGCGCATCGACGAATTGATGGGGTCCGAGTTGGGTGTTCAATTGCAATGGACGGACAAGCTCGACCCGGATTGGCCCGGCTTTCGACCGTTGCGCTACACGGCTATTCGGCACGGCAGCGATCACAAGAGTTGGTCGACTTTCGAGCAGTTCAAAGCTGACTTGGCCCTCGCCCTGGGGGCGGAGGAGGGATTGCGCGCTTACCTATTGGTGGACTTGGGTCGTTGGATGTCCAAGCGCGAGGAGTTCTTCTCACGCTTGAGTGAGCTGCGCGAAATGATGCCCATTGAGGATCAAGCTTGGCTCATGCGCGGAGTCGGGCAAGGCTGGGTCAAGGCCGCGGCGTGGCTGGCCCTGGGTCGCAACAGCAGCGGCACCTCCCCGGCCATGATGCGCCTGTCCGCACTGCCCCCGGAATTGGGGACTTTCGCGGCCGAGGGCATGGGCTTTTGGTACGGGGATCAATTGACCATCTATTACAAGAAGATGCGCGAGTCCTTGAAGGCACAGCTGCCCATTCCGGGTCCCCATGAAGAGGCGTTTTTTAAGGGAATGGGTTGGGGCTACCGGATGCGGTACACCGAGCCCGGCTATTGGGAACCGGGGCTGCTGGACGTGGAATCGCACTTTCGGCCCGAGCAGAGCGGTGCTTTCCACCACGGGTTGGCTTGGGGTTCAAAACCCTGACGAATGCCTGCCGAATCTGCGCCCGGGACTCGGCTCCGGGGGGAAAGCGGCGCTTTGGGCCGGTAAAACCTTGTGCACAGGGCAGGTTCAGACTCGAAAGTCCTGCCCGGTAGCCCCCGAGGCGCCTACAATCGCGGCCGCATGGGCTCCTCGCGCTTGGGGTCCACAGTGTTTGAAACGAGTTAAACAAAGCTTCGGGGGAAAGTTGAGAGCGAAGCCCTGGGCTTCGCGCCGGGCGATCGGCGCCGTATTTGTCGCGCCAACCGTCCCTTCCGCCCTGGGCGGTCCGACACCACTCGCGATTACGAAGTCAGGACGAATGTCCAGCGCCGCGCAAATTCGGGTTGCTGCCGTTGCATGTTGCAGTGGCTCGATCCCCTGCGCTCCGGCGACTATGGACCTTGGTCCTGACTCCGTATCGCTAGCCCTCACAACCACACCAAAAGCTTTCCGCGGCGGTCCCTCTGGGTCGCACGCGGTGATGGTTCGCGCTTGGCGCGGACCATCGCATCACCAAGGAGTAATGAAACATGTTTAAAGTGATGAGGTTCAACCCCCTCAGCCTGGGCGCTTTGCTCGGCACATTCGCTGTGCTGACGAGCTTTCCTTCGGCAACAACTCAAGTCGATATCAACACCCTGATGGCCAAGGCCGAAGCGGGTGGCGACGACGCGAAGCCCGACTTCCCGCCCTTCAAGGATGTATCCAAGGGCTACACCAAGGTTTCGGCCCCGGGCAGCCTGTACGGGATCTGGACGCGCGAAAAAGACGGCCAAATGCTGGCCGAGCTTCCCGCCGGCTATGCCAATCAGAAGCAGTTCTTTGCAATGACTTCGCCCAAGGGCGAGATCTTTGCCGGACTGCAGTCGGGCGAGCTGTATGTGCATTGGCAGCGCTTTGACAAGCGTCTGGCATTGATCGCGCCGCAGATCAACACGATTTCCAGTGGCGATCAGCCCTCCAAGGATTCCGTCGCCAACCACTTCACCGACAGCGTGGTGGTGGACATTCCGATCCTGTGCATGGGCCCCAGCGGCCAGCCGGTGATCGACATGGACGGACTTTTGGTCGGCAAGGCTTCCACCTTCTACGGCTATTCGGCAAACGGTTTGCGCAAGAGCCTGGGCACCATCGCCAAGGCCAAGGCATTCCCGCACAACGTTGAACTGGCTTTCACCGTGCCCAATGGATCGGGCCTGATGAAAACCTTCCACTACTCGATCAGCAAGGTTCCCGATAAGGGCAGTTACAAGC
>JAJDES010000415.1 GCA_029259675.1 Planctomycetota bacterium | reverse complement strand
CCCAGATACCCACTTTGCTGACACCGTGGGTGCTCTCCAGACGAGGAGTCACGATTTTCTCGAGCAGGTAGTCCGTTTCCCCCCCCAATCCGCCCTCAAACAAAATGCCCATGAAGGCCAAGGGCACCTGATCGGCATCTTCGGACCACATCGAGATGCGATCGACACCGGCGGGGAATTGGGGTCTGGCGCGTTCGATGCGGTCGCGGACTTCGGCCTTGGCCAAATCCAGATCGAGGTGCGGGTCGAAGCGAATGCGCATGTAAACGCGACTTGAATTCGACCTGCTGGTGACTTCGTCGATGCCGGAAAGAGTGCGCAACTGCTCTTCGATCGGCCGCGCAACCTTTTCTTCGTTTTCAACCGCACTGGAGTCGGAGTGGGGGATGTAAACGTTGAGGCTCGGGCTGGCGAAGCCCGAAGGCATCAACTGCAACGGTATGTCGCGGTAGGCGATCAAGCCCAGGACAATCAAGGTCACGAACAACACCAAGGTCCCAACCGGCCTGCCGACCAAGAGCGAAATCAATCCGCGCTTGGGGATTTCCGCAAGCTCGGTTGATTGCGTGGCGTCGGGCTCTTTTTGGGGGGTGTTCATGACTTGGCTCCGGCTACACGGGGAAAGCTTGTTCGATTGTGCATGCAATGCGCGAAACCGCCGGCGCCGATGCCGTCGCTGTCATCCCGCTTGCGAACGCTACTTGCGCTCATTGGGCGAAGGCCTGACGGTTTCTGCGACCAGGCAAAAGGCTGTAGACCGTGGGGATCACAATCAGGGTCAACAAAGTGGCTGCAAGTAGTCCGGCAATCACGGTAATCGCCATGGGCGCTCGCATTTCGGCGCCTTCACCGGCACCGAGCACGCCCACGACAGGAACGCCCGCCAGCCAGCCGGTCATGGGCAAAAGTCCCAGGGCCGTGGTCGCTGTTGTCATCAAAATCGGCCGCAGTCGAGCTCGACCGGCTTCGCGCACCGCATCGAGCAACTCTAGTCCTTGGTCGCGTTTTTGATTGATGCGATCGACGAGCACGATGGCGTTGTTCACGACGATGCCCGCCAACATGATCAATCCAATGAACACGACCACCGACAGGGGGATCTCCAGCATTTCGAGCGTGAAAATGACGCCGACTCCCGCCAGGGGCACGGTTAGGAGAATGACCAACGGTTGCAGCAGTGATTCAAACTGGCTGGCCATAACCACATAAACCAGGAAAACGGCCAGCAGCAATGCGAAGCGCATGCTGTTTTGCGCCTCTTCCATCTCGCGCTTTTGGCCTCCGAGTTCAACGATGACATCATCGGACGTACTCAAGTCCGCCAAGGCCGCCTCGATTCGGGTATTCAGACCGCCCAAATCAAGCCCGCTTCCCTCGGCGGTAATCACAACACCGCGCGTGTTGCCGATGCGCCGAATTTCCGCGGGCCCTTGAACAATGCGCGGATCGCGAGCGACGGCGCGCAACGGCACGGGCTTTTCGGACATGGGGTTGACGACCAGATCCATGACCGAATTCAGGTTGGAGAGCACCACTTCGTCGCCGATGACACGCACGTCGATGCGCTCTTCGCCTTCGTTGAAGCGAGTGCTGACATTCCCAAGCACTTGATCGCGAACCAAGTTGGCCACAGCGCCCAAATCGAGGCCGTACTCAAGAATCTTGTCGCGATCGAAGCTGACGAGCACTTCAGGGTGGCCGGGGCGCATGGAGCTGCGCAGGTCCTGCAGGCCGGGCACCTTTTCCAGTCGCTTGTATACGAGGTCCGCAACGCGCTCGATCTCTTCCAAGTTGTGCCCCTTGATCTCGACCGCAATCGGAGCTTCGAGCGCGAAGGGCGTCGGTCGCCTGATCTCAACTCCGTTGACGGCGGGATGGGAGTGGAGAATCGTGCGCACACCCTCGACGACGCCTTCCTCCTTCAAGGGGTCTCGATAGTCATCCTCAAGCCGCACAGTTAGGCGCGCCGTGTGCGGACCTTCGATGTCGCGCGTGAGCGTTTCGGGCTCAACGCCGACGGTCAGTGCGGTGGTGCGCACGCCCTCAAGTCGGCGAATCACCGCGTCGAGTTCGCTCAGGCTTTCGTCGGTGAATTCGAGCGGATTGCCGATGTCCAGCGTCACGTGGGCCGTGAATTCGCCCTGATGGATCTCCGGCAGGAGCTCCAGGCCCAAATTGGATACGCGCTTGCCCGCCGCACCCAGGAGGCCCAGGCCAATCAAAACGATGATTAGGGGATGGGCTAAGGAAACGCTGAGCAGTCGAGAGTAAATAGACTCCACCAACAGCCAAAAGCGATCAAAGGCGCGCGAAAACGGCGTCAGCACGAGCGCTGCAGCCTTGTAAATAAGCCCGACAATGAGTGCCAAGGCGCGCGCCAGGAAACCTGTGACCAAAAGGAACAAGCGCGAGGCCAATTGCAGCAAGTTGGGAATCAAGGTTGTGATTCGCCACTGCATGCCGCTCAAGAGTTTTCTCGGCTTGCGCAGAGCACTGCGCTCACTGTCGTGGCCGACCAACCACTGACGCGAGGCCAGCATCGGCAGGAAGAGCACCGCCACGATCAGCGATACCATCAGTGACGTGACGACCGTCAGCGCTTGATCGCCGAAAATTTGTCCGGCGATGCCGCTCACGAAAACGATGGGGGCGAACACGGCCAGAGTTGTCAAGGTTGAGGCGATAACGGCCCCGGCCACTTCGCGCACGCCCCGCACGGCTGCAAATTGCAGGCTGTCGCCCTCTTCGCGACAGCGCGTAATGGACTCGAGCACGACAATGGCATTGTCGACCAACATGCCCACACCGAGGGCCAAACCGCCCAGGGACATGATGTTCAGGCTAACGCCGAAGAGTTGCATCGGCGCGAACGTCACCACCACGGAAATGGGGATGGCCAGGCCGATGATGAACGTTGCCGACAGTCGCCTCAGGAAAACCCAGATTACTGCGATGGCCAGGATCGACCCGAATACTGCGGCGTTGCGCACATCGTCCACGGCCGCGCGGATAAACGTGGATTGATCGGAGAGCAACTCGAGTTCAGCGTCCTTGCGCAAGCTATAGGCGATGAAGTCCGTGTCGCTGCGTTCGTCGAAGCGTGCGCCGCCACCGCCGGAAGCTTCGCGCTCCATGATCTCTTTGGCCGTGGCTTGCATGCTGGCCGTTCCAAAGACAGCCTTTTTGATCTCCTCGGAGAGCTGCACCACGTTGGCGCCCGCTTCGCGATAGATCGAGAGCTCGACCATCTCGCCTCCACCCAAGCGACTGATGACTTCGCGCTTGACGTGGTTGCGTTCCACCAGGGCCACATCGCGCACACGCACGGCGGCATCGCCGCGGCGCAAAATGGCGAGATCGGCTATCTCCTCAATGTTTTTGAACTCGTTGAGAGTTCGCACCAAATATTCCGTGGAGCCTTCGCGCACCGAGCCGCCCGAAGCATTGATGTTTTCCTGGGCCAAGCGATTGGCAACTGTCGCCAGGTCGAGGTTGTGGGCCGCCAACTTGAAGGGATCGACTTGGATCTTGATCTCCTCCTCGAGCCCTCCGCGCACGAGCACCGCGGCAATGCCGGGGGTGGCTTCAAGTTCCCGCTTGATGCGATTCTCCGCCAGCCACCGCAGGTGGATCAAATCTGAATTGCTACTTGCGGTTTGAGTGGAGCGCATGCCCACGCGCAGGATCGGATCCAAGTTGGGGTCGTAGCGCAGGATCAAGGGGCGCTCGACGTCGCGCGGCAAGAACACGCTATCGAGCTTCTCGCGCACATCCTGCACGGCGAAGGTCATGGCCGTGCCCCAATTGAAATCGAGCAGAACGTCTGAAGTTCCCGCTCGACTGATCGAGGTGCTGCGAACCAAATTGGGCAAGGTTCCCAGGGCTTCTTGCACGCGCTCGGATACGCGCTCTTCAATGTCTTCGGGAGCGGCACCCTCCCACGTCGTGCGCACCGTCAGCGACGGATAGCTGATCTCTGGCAGCAAATCGACGTTCAGCTTAAAAAAGCTGACGATGCCGAAGACGGCCATGGCCACCACAAACATCGTGATGGCAATCGGCCTTTGGGTGACGATCGCCAGGCCGCCGCTCAGTCGCTGTTGCGCCGCGGGCTTGGAATTGGAGGCTTCGGCTGGGCTGTTCATCATGTGGGGGGCTGGGCGCTAGTTGCCCTGGGACGAGTCGCCTGAACCATTCGAATCCGAATCCGATTGGGACGCAGTCGATTCCGAAGCGTTGCCTTGGGAGGAATCGCCCATGGGCGCCTTTTCTTCAGCGGCCGTCGGCTGCTGGTCATTCGCAATCACTGTTGAGTTCGCGGCCTCCGACTTCGATTTTGAATCGACGGGCAGTGCCTCGAGTTGCTTTGCGGGTGCGGCCTGCAATTGGGCTTCGTCGTCGACTTCGCTGCCATCCACCAATTCACGCGAGCCAACCACAATGACTCGTTCACCGGTTTGCAGCTGAACATCGGGGCCAACCACGATCTCCACAAAGTCGTCATCGCTGTAGCCCTCGCGAACATCGATGCGCCGGGCCAATCTTTCGCGCACCACAAGTATGTAGCTGCGGTCGGATTCGCGCCTGACCGCGCGCTTGGGAACCACCAAAGCGCCCGGGTGGCGATCGGTCACAATCAGAAGTCGCGCCAGCATGCCGGGCAGCAGTTGTTGCCCGTTGCCTGGGCTGACTTCGAGTTTGGCGGTAACGCGAAAGGAGCCTGAGTCCGCATCGATGGTCGGACTCGTGCGCACGATGTGCCCGTTGAACACGGTGCCTGGAATCGCTTCGGCGGTGGCGGTGACTTCCAAACCTTCGCTGTCGACTCCAAGGTCGTCGTCCTCTCGTTCCGCATCGCCTACTTGACTGAACAGCGCCAATTCGCGTTGGGGGCGATAGAAAACGGCGCGCAAGTTGACCGGATCGGTGAGCGTGAAGACCGGTTCCGCGGTCGAAACCGAATCGCCCACGCGCGCTGTTCGTTCAGCTACCACTCCGCCAAAGGGAGCGACGACTTCCATGTAGCCCAGGGTGATGCGGGCGCGTTCCAGGGCGACTTCGGCGCGGCCCACCGAAATACTCGCCTTGTCCAATTCGATTTTTGAGCGCTTCCAAGCCAGTTGCGAGCGCTTGTATTCTTGCTCCGCTTGGTCCCGCAAGAGTCGCCCGGCCTCCAGCGCCTTAGCCGATAGTCCGCTCACGGTGCCTTCGCCCTCGAACAGGCGTTCGTCGCGGGTGTAGTCGCGCTCGGCTTGCTCCGCTGCCAGGCGTGAGTTTTCGATTTGTGATTGGGCCTCCTGGACCGCGAACTCGGCTGTGGCCTCGGCGCTGCGGGCTTCTTCCAGAGCCACTTCCGCGTCCTTAAGCGCCAAGTTTTGATCGCGACTGTCCAGTCGAGCGAGCACTTGCCCGGCCTCGACGCTATCGCCTTCTTCGGCGAGCAATTCGATCACAATCCCACCGGCGCGCGGAATGATGCTGATCTCTCGCTCGCTTTCGAGCACCGTTGTGGTTTCGAGGATGCTCGTCATCTCGCGTTGCTCGACCGGTTGGGTGCGCACCTTGGATGCTTCGCGCGGTCGCGCTCCGGTTGAGCTGGCTTCGACGGCACTGGCCGAGCTGCCGCCTTCGGATTGCGAGCAGCTACCCAACGGGAACGCCAGCGCGCCCATGAGGAGTGCCAACGGGAGGGCCGGCCGACCGGAATTTGAGCGCTTCATCGCAGCGGAGCGAATTCGTCCGGAGCAAGCGATGCGAGTGTGGTCGTTGCTCTCGCTAGGGGGGGTGATGCGCTCGATGACGAAGTACGAAGTGATTTTGCTGGCGGGGGTCAAGGCGACCTCTGGGGTGGGGCGCGGCCGTGGCGCCCAGGGCAATGGGATGAGGAGAGTCGTTTTCGCTACTCGGTGATCGACGGCGGCCATCCGTCGATCCGCGCCCGCGGGCGCCCAGTTTGGATTGCTTGTAACCGTTTGCCGTCGGACTTGGGCCCTGAAGGGGGGCTGGCAACGGATACACTGCGCGGCATGCGTACACCCGCGGAAGCTATTGAGGAAATTTTAGACCGGATGCAGCCTGCGGCACATAGGGAGTCCGTCGCCCTGCGCCAGGCCGGTGGACGAATACTGGCGGAAAATGCGATTTCGGACGTGAATCTGCCCCCATTCGAGAAAAGCGCCATGGACGGCTTTGCGGTGCGCGGATCCGATTTTGAGGGCCAGGGCGATTCAGAGCTCGAACTCATGGTGTTAGGGGAATCAGCAGCTGGGGCCCCTTTTTCAGAACCTGTACCTCCTGGAAGCTGTGTTGCCATCTACACGGGAGCTGAACTACCCGAACAGACGGACACCGTCGTCATGGTCGAAAGCTCCACCCGCGATGGCCAAAAGGTGCGCTTGAAGGGGCCCGTGGCCACCGGTCAGCACGTGAATCACAGGGCCGAAATCTTGGCCGAAGGGCGTTTGGCTGTTGCGGCTCCAAAGCGACTGGACGCAGCGGATTTGCAGCTTCTCGCAGCTGTGGGGCTCGATCCGACGCCGGTGTTGAGCCGCTTGCGACTATCGATACTGACCACGGGCGATGAATTGGTACCACCCCATACGAAGCCCGGACCCGGTCAGATTCGCGAAGGCAACACACTTTTTTTGGCGGCGGCCTGTGAGCGTTGGGGCCACGAAGTCGTGCGCGTCGGTGTTTTGCCCGACAAATCGAGCGAGCTGGAGGCCGGCTTCGCTGCGGCCCTGGAGGATTCCGACGCTTTGATCACCACCGGCGGTGTGAGCATGGGCGCCTATGACCTCGTCGGTCAGGCCTTTGAAGCTCTGGGCGTCGAGCCGATTCTGCACAAGGTTGCCATCAAGCCCGGCAAGCCGATCTGGTTTGGAATGCATGGTAAGAAGCCCGTCTTCGGTCTGCCCGGCAACCCGCTTTCGAGCCTCTTGGGATTTGAAGTTTTTGTGCGACCGGCCCTGGCGAAAATGGCCGGCGCACCGCAAGCGGAGCAACGCGAGCGATTGCAATTGGGCGTTTGGTGCGGCTCGGCGGTGGCGCCCCACGGTCGGCAGCAAAACCTGCCCGTGCGCATTGAGCGCGATGAACTGGGCCGGGCGCGCTTGATCCCGCAGGCTTGGATGGGCTCCGCCGACGTGCTCAGCGTATCCCTCGCCGATGCTTTCGCGGTGATTCCGGCGGGCGAGGCCGCCGAACCCGGCGCCATGCTCAACTTCCGTCCATTGAACTGAGCGGAGCCGCAGTGCCCTGCGCGAATCAAGAGCTATCCGCCATGCAAGTGCAACGAAAGTGCCCGAAGCCCGCATGACCAACTTGCCCAGCAGTGACGAACACTCGGCCCCAGGCAGCTTGGCGTCCTGGAAGCGACTCGCCGGTTGCGCGATTGGTTGGGCTGCCATTGTCGGCGCCGGACCGGGCATGCTCTTTGGGGCGGGAAGCTTGCCCTTGGCAATCCTCGGAATTGCCTTTTGGGGCACCTTTGCCGCTCGCCCGGGACGTTTTGCCTTCGCAATAGAGTGGGTTCTTGCGTCTGTAGGGCTCGGCACCCAGTTTTGGTGGTTGAGCTTGGCCTTCCTGCCCACCGCGTTGGTTACGGCCATTGGGCTCGGCTTTCATTTGGCCCTGGGCGGCTTGCTTCTGCGGCGATTGGCGACTCGATTGCCGCTCTCCCTTGCAATTGCCCTCGCCTTCACCGCCGCCGAATGCCTGCGCTCGATGTTGCCCCTGCCATTGGGTTTTGGAGGCTTGCGATTGGGCCATTTGGCGCTGGATTTGGATTGGCTGGCGGGCAGCGCGCGACTGTGGGGCATGGCGGGTGTGGGCTGGATCTTGGCCGGCGTAGGGGGAGGACTTGCGGAGTTTTGCCTCAGCCGCCGCATGCGCGTGCTCGCGCTGCCCCTGGGGATGCTGTTGCTCGGTGCGGCGGCGACACGGGTGTTTCGCGTGCCCGCAACCGAAGCAGGGCCGAGCATTTTGTTGGTGCAACCGAACATCGAGCACTCGCGCAAGGCTTTGCTGGGGGAGGCCAAGAGCATTCGTCGCCTTTCGTTGGCCCTGACCCTGGCCGGATTGGAAGCAGGTCGTGCGGCGGGTCGCCGCGAGCCCGATTTGGTTGCTTGGGCCGAGACCATGTTGTTGCTGCGGCTATTCGATTCGGACTTGCGCGAGGCGGTCGCCCGGGGAGCTCGCACGGAGCCCTGGGAGTTGCCCCTAAAAGCGGATGTGTTCGATCGACTGGAAGCCCTGGAGCGGAACTTCGTGCACGCACCCCTGTTTGGGTCCGATCCGACCGGCATCGATGAGCCGCTCCGGGGGGCACTTTTGGGGCCGAATACGGCTTTTCTCTCGGGCCTCGAATTTTACGCCGCCCAAGGCGATTGGATCCGCCGACGCAACGCTGCAGCGCTCTGGAGCCCGGATGGCAAGCGCAGCGAGACGGTTGGCAAGCAACGCCTGATGCCCGGATTGGAATCCATGTTGGGCCTTGAATCCAGTGCGGAACTGCGCCAAGCCGTCTTCGAAGTGGCTGGGGCGGTGCCCGACATTTGGCCCTTTGAGTCCCTGGGCGCCGTCGGCCTGGAGCGGCCGGGTTCCGAGCCCTGGATGCTCGGCATCAGCATGTCCTTGGACAGCGCCCGGGAGGATGGGTACTTCCATTTGTCGGGTGGAATCAACGGGACGAGCGACGTGGACCTGCACTTGATTCTCGCTGACGATCAGCGCTACGACGCCAGCCCGCTTCCGCACCAAATGCTGGCCAGCGCGCGCTCGCTCGCCGTTTCCAGCGCGCGCTCGGTTGTGCGCGTAAGCAATTCGGGGATCAGTGCGGCCTTCGGACCGGATGGCGCCGAACTCGGCCGAATTCGCGATGGGGACGGGCGAGATGTGGGGGTCGAGGGCTTCCTATGCGTGGAAATTCCAACTCCGATGCGCGGAGAATCGGAGCTCCCGGACACAACTCCCTTTTTCCGTACGGGGCGCCTCGGGCCTTGGATTTGGCTGCTTGCGGCCGGTTTTTGCGCGCTCATTCGCCAAAAAAATAGCTCGGCGGGGCACTGAGTCCGATCTGCGGAGCTTTCTCGATGATCAAGCCGTAGGCGGCCGGCAAGGCGCTTGGGAGCCCAATAACTCGCTCGTTTTGGTCAACTCGGCCAAAAAGCGCGGTAACCGGCGGCTGGAGTGCAGTTAGGTGGGGCGGTGCAGAGCCCTAGGTGACTTCAATCGCGCTTGACCCCTGCCGGGACACGCCCCTATAGTCGCCCGCTCCCGGGGTCTGTGCCCGCTTCTCGATAGCCTCTTCTCGATAGTCGGTTTGGCGAGTTATGCTCGCTTCGCCCAGCCCCGCAAGGGCGCGGCAAAGCTGCAGAATCAAGCTCCGCCGCGCTACTTGGGTAGAGCCATTGCTTTTTTTGGCCGCGCAAACGGACACTGGACTTCTCCGCCCGTTTCGAGGCGGTTGCCCCCATCCAACCAAACCCCTCCCCGCTGGATTCGCATGAGCCCCATCGGACGGATATTTATCGTTATCAACCTCGCCCTCTCCGCCGTTTTCCTCGGAGTTGCTTCGAACGTTCTGTCTACGACACAGGACTTCAAAACGAAGTATGAAGAGGAACAGGCACTCCACACCGAGACGAAGAAAGGGCTGGAAGATCAGCTCGCAGCTCTCGACGTCGATCTGAACGCTGAGCGGACCGAAAAGGACCGCTATCGGAATCTAGCGGACGAAAAGAAAAGCAGCGTCGAGCGCCTCGAGGCCGAGCTCGAGGAAGAGAAGACCCAGGGTCGACAAATGCGCGGCCAGTTGACGACGCTCAGCTCGGGTATCGACAACATCGGGGATCGACTCAGTCAGGTCAGCGCCGACAGCGAGCGTTCGCAAACGCGTGCTCTGGAAATGGAGCGCGAGCGCAACGACGCGGTTCAGGCCCAGAACGACGCTGAGCGCGCCCTGCGCAAGGCCCAGGCCGAGGTTTCAGATCTTGAAACCGAGCTTGGAGATGTTCGCAGCGACTTGGCCATGGCCAAGTCCCAGGCGGAGAGCCTGAATGTGACACTTGCCGCCGCCGTCGAGGCCTATCACATTGATCTGGAGACCTTGGTTGCCGTGCCGCTGATCGAGGGCGCCGTAATCGGTGTGCGCGATGACCTTGTGGCCCTGAATGTCGGCAGCAATGCCAAGGTTCAGCGCGGAATGGCATTCGATGTCTACAGCGGCAGCGACTTGCAGTACAAGGGGCGCGTGCGGGTGGTGAATGTTGAGAACGACATTTGCTCCGCTCTGGTTGAAATCGCTGCGAAGGATCAATCGATCTCAGCCGGCGACCAAGCCACGACGCAACTCTAGTCCGATCCAAAACCTGGCGATCCCAGAGAACTCAAAAGGAGACGATCATGGCCAAGAGTCGTAGTCGCGGGGCTTCCCGCAAGGCCGCCCCCAAGCGGCAACCCAGCGCCACTTCGCGCAAGAAAGCACCGGCAGCGAGTGCCGGCGCAGAGGTCGAAGTAGTCGAAGAGGCCCCGGGAATGGGTGTGGATGGCGGCATTGCCGTCATCACCTGCATCATGCTCGTGGTCGCTTGCGTGCTGCTCGACGCCCAGCTCGGCAAATACGGCGCGGGCATGTTCTTCAAGTAAGTCCGGGCCAGGAGTGAGCTCCGGCGTCCTCCAGCGGGACAACCGGGAAGAAGATTCAACGGCTACCTTCGGGTGGCCGTTTTTTTTTGCCCCGGGGACGCCCCCATAGCCATTTGCCTGAAGGCTCCTTCATAACGCTCGGGCACGGAAGCCGGCTGGGAATGGCCCCTATTCGGCGCAGCCTCGGGGAGCGAATGGCTGTGATTTGCTTCCGAGTTCAGCAGTTGAAGTGGGCCGGTTTCGGCCCGCGCAATCACACCGGGAACCGTCTGGTCACACCCGGTGCCGGGAAGAGGAGAATTTGATGCGAGATGCATCACCTTCGATTGCTTGAACCGCCATTCGGTACCGCTAGACTCCGGTTGGATCGTTGCCTGGGAAGGAGGTTGGATTTTCTCACCGAACCCAAAGTGCAGTGCTCCACAGGCCTCGATCATGGCCTCGATCATGGCAACTAACATCCTCAAGCCCTTCGAATGGATGCTCGGTCGATTCTCCGTAGACATGGGAATCGACCTAGGCACCGCCAACACCCTCGTCTGCGTGCGAGGTCGCGGAATCATTCTCAATGAGCCCAGCGTTGTTGCCGTCAAGAAGGGCAGCAATGAAGTCCTCTTGGGCGGAATGGCTGTTGGCAACGCTGCCAAGGCCATGCTGGGCAAGGTGCCCGGATTTATTGAGGCCGTGCGGCCGCTCAAGCACGGCGTTATTGCCGACATCGAGGTGACAGAGAAGATGTTGCGCTACTTCATCGCGAAGGTGCACGACGGTCGCCATTGGGTGAAGCCCCAGGTCGTAATCTCCATTCCCACAGGCATTACTTCGGTTGAGCGCCGCGCCGTCATTCACGCCGCGGAGAAGGCCGGCGCGCGCCGTGTGTACTTGATTGACGAACCGATGGCGGCGGGCATCGGCATCGAGTTGCCTGTTACCGAGGCTCGCGGCTCGCTCATCGTCGATATCGGCGGCGGTACAACCGAAGTGGCCATTTTGGCCTTGGCGGGTTCCGTTGTTTCGACTTCATTGCGTGTCGCCGGCGACGAAATGGACGAGGCGATCATCAGTCACATGCGCCGCACGAACGGTCTCTTGATCGGCGAGCAAAGCGCTGAGCGCATCAAGCTCACAATCGGATCGGCTTGGCCACTCGAACAAGAGTTGTCCATGGAAGTGAAGGGCCGCGACTCCGTAACGGGCTTGCCCCGTCGGGCAACGATTACATCGCTGGAAGTGCGCGAGGCTCTCGCGGATCCGGTGCGGCAAATTTGTGAATCGATTCGACAGGTACTCGAGGAGGCGCCGCCCGAAATCTCTGCAGACCTTGTGGATTCGGGCATCACGGTTGTTGGCGGCGGTGCCCTCTTGCACGGCATCGACAAGGCGATTGAATCTTCGCTGGGCATACCGGCGCATGTCGTTGATGATCCGATGACGGCCGTGGCGCGCGGCACAGGAATATTCCTCGACAAGTTGGACGTGTTCTCACGCGTGCTGTCGACGGACGAAGATTTTTAGAAGGGCGCGAATGCGTTGCTCCGTTCGAATTCGATGCGGAGGGCTTCAGAGCATTCGAGTGTTCGCTGCAAGTTGCAGCGCAATTGCGTCCAGTTCCACCCGGTGCTTTGTCCCAAGTCA
>JAJDES010000414.1 GCA_029259675.1 Planctomycetota bacterium | reverse complement strand
CGATTGACTTCGATGTGACCCATCTGAATGCGGACCTGCGGCCCGACTTGGTCGTCGCCCAAAACTTTTCGAGTGATCTTTCCGTAATGGCCGGCACAGCCAGCTTCGCGCGAGACTCACGGGTGGACGCCACCTACGCCGTAGATGCATTGCCCATGGCCACTGCGGTGGGGGATATCGATGGCGACGGCAAGCAGGACGCACTGACCGTGAGTCAGGATTCGGGCGAAGGCAGCTACAACTTTTTCTTAGGGGTCGGCAACGGCTTACTCAGGGGCAGCAAAACATATGACGTCGGCGCCAGTCCCGTCGCGGCTGCCATCGGGCATCTCAACCCCGGCCCCGACATCGACTGGGTTGTGGCCAACTCGTTCTCGAACAACGTGACCGTTTTCTTTGGTAACGGTGTTGGTGGAATTCGCAAGAAGTTCAACTTGCCCGTGGCCGGGGCCTCCCCCGGCGATGTGGACCTGAAAGACTTCGACTTGGACGGCAACTTGGATTTGGTGCTGGCCCTCTCCGGTACGGGAGGCTCACCCGGAAGCAACATCAGTGTTGCGCTCGGGCTCGGCAACGGACAATTCAGTCCTGCGGTGAGCTTCGGTACAGGTGGAGTATTGCCGCGAACATTGGCCGTAGCGGACTTGAACGTTGACGGCCGCTTGGATGTTTTGACGGCCAATTTGTTCACGACGAACATCACGGTCTTGGAAGGCTTGCCGGCCAGTTTCGGTTTCCAGCCTCCGGTGCTGTATCAGGTCACTTCATCCGCTTTCTCGCCTTACTCCATCGCAGTCGGCGACTTGAACGGCGATGCGGATCCGGACTTGGCCATCGGCCACAATGATTCCTTCATCAGTCACCTGACCGTCTTGTATGGGACCGGCAGCGGTCAGTTCGATCCGGTCAATTCCGTTGCGACTTTCCCGACTGTCGGCTCCCTGCCGATCGGTGTCGCCATGGGCGACCTCAACAACGACGGCAATTTGGACTTGGCCAGCGCGAACTTCGTCGGCGGCGGAAACGATGTCGCCGTCCTGATCGGCGACGGCCTGGGAGGATTCGCTGCGCCGTTGACCTTGACAGTCGATGACGCTCCCTTCGCCATCCGAATGGGCGACTTCGACAACGACGGCAACCTTGACCTGGCCACCGCCAACACGCTGCCCTCACACAACTTGGGCATCATTCGCGGCGACGGCACGGGCAGCTTCGCCACTCCGGAGATCTACTCATCCGGCTACCGCACCCAAAACCTCACCGTCGGCGATCTAACAAGCGACGGCAAAACCGACGCCATCGGCATCAACTACGACTCCAGCACCATTTCCGTGCACCGCGCCCAGTAGATGAGCCTGGCTGGTTTCACAGCCGGAATTGCGCAAGTCTCAGAGCGGAGTCCAAGGCATCTCGCCCGGACCGACGCTTTGGGGCTTGCATCCATTTTGGGTAGGTGGGATGGAGCTGGAGGGCAAGCTGTGTCGCCGATGCCCATGCCTGGCTAGAATCTCAGCCGCACTGCGGCGGTAATAGAGCCTGCGCGCAATGCGCTCGCTCCATGGCTTCAGATATTCCCTCCAAGCCCGCCCAGGATCCGATCTCGGACCCGCTACTGCGCGACGTGCCGGTGGTGGACAATTACAAGGTCCTCGATCGCCGCTACGTGCTCTTCGAGACCCTGGGCCAAGGCGGGATGGGCGTCGTCTACCGCGGCAAGCACACCGATCTAGAGATTGAGGTTGCGGTAAAGTGCCTTGATCCCGGATTGCTGCGTCGCAACGACAGTTTTGTCCAACGCTTCAAGAAAGAAGCGCGGGCGGCCGCAAGCATCCAGCACGAAAACGTCGTGCGCGTTTATGACGTCGCGGACTCAAGCGGCTTGCACTTCTTGGTGATGGAATTCATCGAGGGCGAAGACGTGCGCAAACGCGTCGCCCGCAAGGGGCCGCTCGATCCCGATGAGGCTGGCAGAATCATTCTCGGCGCCGCGCGCGGATTGGCCGCAGCGCACGCTGCCGGTCTAGTGCATCGAGACATCAAGCCCGACAACATCCTAAATGGTGCCGACGGTCGCGTGAAAGTCGCCGACTTGGGCTTGGCCAAGCAAATTGAAGGGGATGTCGAGCTAACGAACACAGGTGTGGCGATGGGGACACCACGTTACATGCCGCCCGAGCAATTCAGTGACGCGAAGAGCGTGGGGCCCACGGCCGATGTGTATTCACTCGGTGCAACGCTCTACTTGATGTTGACGGGCAAGGACGGAGTGCAGGGAGGCTCACTGGTTGAGGTTGCCGATCGCGTGCGCAGTCTTCCCTTCCCCGACCCGCGCACAGAAGTATCGAACGTCCCGGCCGAGATCGCCGATATTGTCCTGGCTTGTACACGAAAGGACCCGGCTGAGCGCCCAAAAGACGGGGCCGCTGTGGTTCAGATGCTCGAGCGAGAGTCTTGGCGAGTAGATACACAGCTTGCGGATCCAGAGGCCGGCACGAGCGGCACAAGATCAATGGTGTCTCCACCTCCGCCGGACAGGATCATCAGCAAGGAGTACTCGCTGGTAGTTGAGTCGAAAGTGGCGCCTTCACCCGTGGACGGATGGGCAGATGTGTTGGTGCAGGATCCGGATCCGGAAGTGGTTACGGACGCAGATGGACGCAAGCGCATGCTGGCCACGGGCTTGCCTTGGAAGGTGAAGGACAGGGGAACGGGAATCGTGATGCTGCTTGTGCCGCCGGGTGAAGATGTGATTGGTGCATCCCCTGGGGATAGCGAGGCCGAAGATGAGGAATCTCCTGCTCATCGCGTGCGATTCACAGATGCATTTTATTTGGGGGAAACGGAGGTCACGCAAGCCCAGTGGGAGACCGCTAAGGTGGGTGATGATCCGTCCTACTTCAAAGGCGCAAACCGCCCGGTGGAGAATGTAAGTTGGGATCGAATAAACGAGCCAGACTCTGGATTCCGAACGAAGACGGGCTTGCGTCTGCCCAGTGAATGCGAATGGGAATACGCTTGCCGTGCCGGAAGCGACGCAGCCCGCTATGGTGAGCTTGAAAACATCGCATGGTTCCGCGGGAACTCAGAGAGTGAATCAAAGGATGTTGGGAAAAGGCAAGCGAATGCGTGGGGCTTCAAGGACATGCTTGGAAACGTTTACGAGTGGTGCTCGACTCCTTACGATTCAAGGTTGTATTCCCGAGCCAAGCAGCAAGGAGCAGTTGATTCAACATTTTACAAAAGTGCAAATTACAAAAGTGCAAATGGTGAGTTCTTGGTTGTGCGCGGCGCTTCCTGGAACATCTTCCCTCGGAACGTTCGCGCCTCCTATCGCAACTACGTCAGGTCCGACTTCTCCTTCAACATCATCGGTTTCCGTGTCGCGAGGGCTCCTTAACTTTCCACTTTTTCCCTTTTCCTTTATTTCTTCCCATTCATTTTTCAAATGAAGAGCAGTGACAAGCCTGGAGAGGGGCCGGCAGCCATTGGCCGCCCCCAACGGGGGCGGCCCGCATCTCGCAAAGACGATCCCTTCGCTGTGATTCTTGCTGCGGACATATTGCGCTGGGTCCTCCCAAAGGTTGGAGCCTTTCCCCGCAACCTGCGCTACGGTTTGGGCTCACGCATCGAAGCAGCACTCACCGATCTTTAAGGGTTACTTGTGAGTGGGCATTGCGATTCCGGTGTCGGCAAGTGTCAAACTCTTTGTAATGCGAAACTGCGTCTTCAAGTTGCGCACCGTTAAGGAGTCCGAAAGAATCGTCAGCTATACATCTAGATTGCTTGTGTTTTGGGCCCGAATGGTTTGAGTGGATCTGTGCTCTTGGGGTCCAAATTACCGAGGCCATGACTTTGTTATTTGCTCGTGCGAGAGGTTTTCGAGTTGAAGGCCTTGTCCGGAATCGAGCAAGCAAGAGCCAAAAGAGATGGGAATGGGAAACTCTTTCCACATGTAGGCGGCTTCGGAAGGGTGGGTGTCAATCTGAGGGAATCGGGGAACCGACATAGGGGGATCTATTGTCCGCGGATTTTTCCCCATGACTTCCCAGGCTGACCTTTCCATTCTCGAACTCCCCGATTTGCTCCAAAATTTGGAGATTCACCGGCGCAGTGGACATCTGTGCATTGAAGGTGAGTTGGGCACCAGTCACTTGCAATTGGAAGAGGGCTGCATCGTTGCCATGGCCGGCGCGGGTAGTGGCTTGCTCTTGGATGCGCTTGAGGATGCCGGCTGGTATGACGAAGCGGCGCTAGCGGGTGCGCGCAAGAAGGCCAAACGCGGACGCAAGACTGTTGGAGAGAGGCTGGTAGATGCCGGGGTTCTAACGAGTGAGTCGCTCGATGAATTGGCCGGGGCCTACTTGCTTGAGTGCGTCTGCGCACTGCTGGTTACCAAGACAACCGGTTTCGCTTTTGACGAAGGCGTGCGGCCCAAGGATGTCTTTGACGAAGAGTTGCCGGAGATTTCGAGACCGCTGTCGGTGAGCGCCACTTTGCTCGAGTCCGCCCGTCGGCAGGATCATTGGCAATTGATCAAGCAACGCGTGCCCTCCAGCTCGCAACATTTTGCTGCGAGTGCAGGCATGGACCTGCCGAGCCAAGTGGATCCCGAATTGGCAACGGCCCTCTTGGCGCGTTTGGACGGAACGCGCAGTGCCGCCGAAGCCATGGCGGCCTTTCCGCATTGCCGCTTCCAGGCTTATCAGGTGCTCGCCGAGTTGTGCAGTTCGCATTGCGCGCGTCCCTTGGGAGCCGACGACTTGCTACAGTTGGCGGGCGAAGTCGAAAGCCAAGATCCCGAGCGCGCATGGACTTTGCTCGATCACGGCTTGTCCGAAATTCCGCGGCATCCCGGTTTGCTGGAAGCGCGAGCGCGGATGGGACTGGAGCTTGGACATGAAGCCGAAGCGGGCGAAGCTTTCAAGCAGCTCTCGAATCTACGCTTCGAAGCGGGCGCCCTGGCCGAAGCGCGCGTGGCCCTGGTGCGCGCGCGCGAACTCGATCCCAGCGACGCTTCGCTTTGGGAACGCGGTTACGATCTTGCGCGCGAAACCGGCGACGTGGAATTGGCGCTGTACGAGGGCGTGGGCTGGGCCGATTCGTTGCGCGCCCAGGGCCTGCACCTACGTGCCAAGGGTGTGATCGAAGTGCTCCTGCGCGAGTTCCCCGAGAATTGGGCCCTGCGACTTGAGTTGGCGCGCTGTTTGGCCAATTGCGGCGAAGTGTCCGTTGCCGTCGCTGCCCTGGAAAAGGCCGGCAAGGAGAGTTTGGCGGCTGCGGAGGATGATCGCGCGCGCAGTGCCTACGCGGAGATCCTGGAGCTGGATCCCAAGCACCAGCGGGCCCAGGAAACCCTCAGGGACATCGACAATCGAGTCTTCCTTGAACGGCGCGTGCGGCGCAAGCGACTCTTCCAACGCAGCGGACTGATTGTCATCGCCGGGCTTTTGGGTGCCGGTTTGCTTTACGAATGCATGGCCCGCCGCGCGTATTTGGCGGCCACTGCGGAGGTGGCCAACGGCGAATTGATTGAGTGGCAGTTTTATTCGGAAGCAGCCCAAGTCTACTCCACAGTGAGTGAGCGTTTTCCCTACTCGCCGACGGCCGTTTTCGACGTGGCCCAACAATTGGAGAGTTTGCAAGAGCGCGGGGCTTCCTCGGCCGATTCCGCCGAGTTTGGAAGCGGACTTCGCGGCGACCAATAGCCGGCTTCACTGTGGTCGCGGGAGACTGGGCTCAGCTCTGGTAGGCTGCAGCTGTGAACCCCGCGAATGAGGATCGATTTGAGCGCTTGGCGCGCGAGGCGGAGGCGGCCTGGCAGGAGTTGAACGATCGCGTTGAAGCGGGTTCGGGTGGAGTGGTTGGAGCTTTGCTGCACGCCGACTATCGCACGGCGGTGCCGGTGCTATCCGCGCTGCGGCCCCTGGCGACGAGTTTCCTTGAATTTGGATCCGGCGTCGGCGCGATGACCATTCTCGCCGACCTGTTGGGCTTCGAAGCTGCGGGAATCGAACACGACGGGTGGCTTTGCGATCGCTCGCGCGAATTGGCTGAACGCTTTGCTTCCAAGGCGCAATTTGCCGAGGGCTCCTATGTTCCCGCCGC